>JBQCEK010000452.1:0-6575 GCA_051960335.1 Sphingomonas sp. | reverse complement strand
TGCCGCCCGTCGGCTGTTTCCCAATCCCGCCACTGCTTCCCATAAACCGGGCCGAGGTCGCCATTTTCGTCGGCCCATTCGTCCCAAATCCTCACCTTGCGGTCGCTGAGCCAGCGGATGTTCGTGTCCCCGCGCAGGAACCACAGCAGCTCGACGATGATCGAGCGCAGGTGAAGCTTCTTGGTGGTCAGCGCGGGAAAGCCCTGCGCCAGATCGAACCGCATCTGCGCCCCGAAGACCGATAACGTCCCGACGCCGGTGCGATCGTCCTGCCGGACGCCGTGATCGAGGATTCGCTGAATGAGATCGAGATAGGCGCGCATGTGAAGCGGGGTAGCGCGACGCACGCGGCAGGCCAAGCGGCCAATTCGCGGCCAAAGCGGAGCGGCTTGGATTTCCGCGCAGCCCGCGCCGCATGCCACCGTGATCGCGCACGATCGAAGGGGGTGGAAATGGGTTGTCGCCTGATCGCGGACAGCGCGGCTGCGCGAACGCTGTTCGCGCCGCTGGCGCGCGAGCGCCGCGAGGTGGCGGCCTTCGCCTATCTTGATCCGGAATGGAGATTGTTAGGTCTGCGCCAGACTCGCGGCAGCGTTACCGCGATCGAGGTATCGCTGCGCCTCATCACGGCGGACGCGCTGGCGTTCGATGCCGCCGCGATGGTGATGGCGCACAATCATCCCGGCGGCGATCCGACCCCGAGCGAGGCCGACCGCGCGCTGACGCGGCGGCTGGCACGGACGCTCGACGCGCTCGACATCCGCCTGCTCGATCACCTGGTGCTCGCCGGCGATCAGGTCACCAGCTTTCGCGCGATGGGTCTGTTATGATGCCCGGTTCAGCCGGCACGGCTTGATCGACGCCGGCTCGGGCCGCGGGCCCACCGCCTTGAACGCCGCCAGATAACCGCCGGCCGACGGCATGTCGCTCATCTGGACGAGTTGATAGCCGACCGCGGCGAATTCGCACTTGAGCAAGGCGGGCGGCGTGCCGTGATATTGCGTCGGCCGGTTGGCATCGACGACGATCACCTCGCCGCTGGCCGTCAGCGACGGGCGGATGTTCCACAGGAATTCGTACGGCTGCGCGATCTCATGGTACATATGCACCATCAGGATGCGATCGAAGCTGTTGTCGGGCAGCTTGGGATTGGCCGGTTCGCCGAGCTTCACGCTGACATTGTCCAGCCGTTCGCGCGCGACGCGGTCAGCCAGCGCGTCATGGTAAGCGGGCACGATATCCTCGCCCAGCACGCGCCCCTTCTTGCCGACGCGCGCCGCCAGGCGGACGGTGTAATAGCCCTGTCCAGCGCCGATATCGGCAACGGTCATGCCCGGCTTGATCCCCGCCTTGTTCATCACTTCGGCGGCTTCGTTGAGGCGGTCGCGCGCTTCTTCGGTCGACCAGCGCGGCGAAACGATCCCGGCGACGGGGCGATCGGGCGTCGGAAACGGGCCGGGGTCCTGCGCCTGATGGTTGATCAGCGGCTTCGAGCCGTCACAAGCGGCGAGCAGCAGGACGAGCGCCAGCGCCGCCCGGCCGATCACTCGACGTCCTCCACGTCCACCGCTTCACCCGTCACGCGCTGCGAGAGCGCCGCGGCCATGAACGGATCGAGATCGCCGTCGAGCACGTCCGACGGGCTGGTCGAAGTCACGCCGGTGCGCAGGTCCTTGACCATCTGATAGGGCTGCAACACGTAGCTGCGGATCTGGTGCCCCCAGCCAATATCGGTCTTGGTGGCGTTTTCCGCATTCGCCGCCGCCTCGCGCTCCTGAAGCTCGCGCTCATAGAGTTTCGCGCGCAACTGATTGAACGCTTCCGCCTTGTTCTTGTGCTGGCTGCGCTGGTTCTGGCACTGGACGACGATGCCGGTCGGCAAGTGCGTGATGCGCACCGCCGAATCGGTGGTGTTGATGTGCTGCCCGCCCGCGCCGCTGGCGCGATAGGTGTCGATGCGCAAGTCGCTGTCGTTGATCTCGATGTCGATGTCGTCGTCGATCACCGGATAGACCCACACGCTGGCGAAGCTGGTGTGGCGGCGCGCGGCGCTGTCATACGGGCTGATCCGCACCAGCCGGTGAACGCCGCTTTCGGTCTTGGCATAGCCATAGGCGTTCTCGCCCTTCAGCAGCATCGTCGCCGATTTGATGCCGGCCTGCTCGCCCGAATGCTGATCGACCAGTTCCACCTTCATTCCGTGCCGTTCGGCCCAGCGCGTGTACATGCGCTGCAGCATCCCGGCCCAATCCTGGCTTTCGGTGCCGCCGGCGCCGGCATTGACCTCGACATACGTGTCGTTGGCGTCGGCTTCGCCGGCAAGCAGCGCCTTGACCTTATCGGCCTCGGCCCGCGCGGCGAGGCGGGCGAGATCGGCGGTGCCCTCCCGAGCCATATCCTCGTCGCCTTCGGCTTCGGCGAGCTCGATCAGTTCGGCGGTGTCGTTGAGCTCGGTCTCGATCGCCCGCGTCGCGGTGATCGCTTCGTCGAGCCGCTGGCGCTCGCGCATCACGGCCTGCGCCAGCTTGGGATCATCCCATAGCGCCTGATCCTCGACGCGCGCGTTGAGCTCGTCGAGCCGGCGGAGCGCACGATCCCAATCGAGGAAGCGCCGCAGCAGCGCGAGCGCCTCGTTGATCGTGTCGACATGGGCCTGCGCTTCAGCGCGCATTGTGAAAACTCCGAAAAAAAGTCGCGTCGTTCCGGCGGCTGACGGCATCACCTGGGCAGGCTCGGCGGCCCGCACGAAGAGACCCCGGCCGCCGCCAGGATGACGATATAGGGCTCGCGCTAGTAGATTCCGCCCTGTCTTTGCAAGAAGTCGCTGTCGCTGGGGCGCTGGGCGGCATCGGTCGGCGCCGCCGTCGGCGCGGCCGGCTGGTTGCGAATGGTGCGGTGGATCGTCTCGGTCTCGGGCTTGAACGCTTCCCAGATCACCGGCGACAGGGGATCGTTGGTCGGCCATGCGCCATAAACCGGGCGGCCGCTGCGGCGATCGATCCGCACCATGCGAATTCCCGCGGGCGCACGGAACGCCACCTTGGGCAGATCGGCGAACGCCTTCAACGCGAACTGCTTGAAGATCGGCACCGCGATCGTCGCGCCCTGGGCATAGCCGCCCAGCCCGTGCGGCGAATCATAACCGATGTAGAGGCCGCCGATCATCTGCGGCACGCCGCCGATGAACCACACGTCGGTCGGCCCGTTGTTGGTGCCGGTCTTGCCCATCATCGGCCGGTTCATGTCGCGCAGCCGCACCGCCGTGCCGCGCTGGATCACGCCCTCGGTGATGTGGACCATCTGATAGGCGGTCAGCGGATCGATCACCTGGCGCGCACGGATCACCGGACGCGGCATCGGCCGGCCGTTCCAATCGGGCGCATTGCATCCTTCGCACGGCCGCCAGTTTTCCGGCCAGATCACCTTGCCGTGGCGATCCTGCACGAAATCGATCAGCGACGACGGGTGCCAGCGACCCTGATTGGCGATCACGCTGAAGGCATTGACCATCCGTTGCACGGTGGTGTCGCCGGCGCCCAGCGAGATCGACAGATAGGGAGGGAAATCGCCCACGCCCATCGCCTTGGCCAAAGCCACGATCGGCTTCATGCCGACCTGTGCGGCGGCGCGCACCGTCATCAGGTTACGCGACTGTTCGATGCCCCAGCGCAGCGTATGCTGGCCGGTGCCGCCTTCATGCCCGAAGTTCTTGAAGCATTTCTGCCCCAGCGCGGCGCCCTGATAGACGCAATAGGGCGCATCCTCGATCATCGTCGCCGGCGTCATCCCGTGCATCAGCGCGGCGGAATAGACGATCGGCTTGATCGTCGATCCCGGCTGGCGCTCCGCCTGGATCGCGCGATTGAAGGTGTCGATCCGCGAATCGAACCCGCCCTGCATGGCGAAGACCCGGCCCGTCGCCGGTTCCTCGACGATCATGCCGCCCGAAATCTTCGGGATGCTGCGCAGCGCGAAGCCGCCGCCCGATGGCGCCACCGCGATGATGTCGCCGACCTTCAGCGCGGAAAAGGCATTGCCGCCCTTCCCCCGGATCGGCATCTGTGCGTCGCCGCGCGCCATCGTGCCGGTCTGCCCCTCGACAAAGCCCAGCGACGCCGCCGATCCGTCGATCGCCGTGACGATCGCGGGGCGCCAATCGTTGTAGCTTAGCCCGATGTTGGTCGCCAGCAGCGCGCGCCGCCAATCGCCGCCGTTGATCTCGACATGGCGGATCGGCCCGCTCCAGCCGCGCCCGCTGTCGTAGCGGACCAAGCCGTCGCGCAGCGCCTGCTCGGCATCGGCCTGAACTTGCGGATCGAGCGAGGTGCGGACCCACAGTCCCCCGGCATAGACGCTGTCGGGATGATTGCCGTCGTCGTTGTTCTCGCCGAATTTCGCCATCAGTTCACGGCGCACCGCCTCGATGAAATAGCCGCCGACGTGCGGCCAGCTCGGCAAGCGGTATTTGACGGTGCCGAGCGGTTCGGCGCTGGCCTCGTCGAATTGCGCCTGGTTGATCCAGCCGTTGGCCAGCATCTCACGAAGCACATAGCCGCGCCTGTCGAGCGCGGCCTGGGTATCGCGATCGGGATCGTAATTGGCCGGCCCCTTCGGCAGGATCGCCAGATAGGCGAGCTGCGCGAGATCGAGATCCTTCAGATCCTTGTCGAAATAGGCATGCGCCGCCGCTTCGACGCCGTAAGCGTTGCGGCCGAGGAAAATCTGGTTGAGGTACAACTCCAGGATCTGCTGCTTGGTCAGCGCATCCTCGATCCGCCATGCGAGGATCGCTTCCTTGATCTTGCGCGTCGGCGAATAGGCGTCGCCGATCAGCAAATTCTTGGCGACCTGCTGCGTGATCGTGGAACCGCCGCGAGCGCGTTCGCCCGAACCCATCTTCGATACATAATCGAACACCGCGCCCAGCGTGCCGCCGACATCGACGCCGTGATGCTCGAAAAAGGTCTTGTCCTCGGCCGCCAGGAAGGCGTGGACGGCAAGCGGCGGATATTCGTCGTAGCTCAGCTCGACGCGCCGTTCGCGCGCATAGGAGTGAACCGGCTCGCCGCTGACGTCGCGAACATAGGTGGGCAGCGGCGGTTCATAGGCGCGCAGCTTATCGACCGATGGCAACCCCCGCGCGAACAGGATCCAGATCAGGAACACGCCAAGCAGAAACAGGCCGGCGAGCACCACCAGCGCCTTGCCCCACCAACGACTCCACAGCCGCCGGAAGCCGACGCCCAGCCCCCGTGCCTCGTGCCGCAACCTCAGCTTGATCTTACTCGGTTCACTTCCCGCCATCGCGATGGTGCTGTAGCAGCTTCGCGGCGCGTTGCCAGCCACAAGCGTCGGGTCGTTGCGGCGACGCACGATCCTGTGCCGATCGCGGGCCGGCGCACGACACGCGCCCGTTCCGCCCGGGCGCCATTGGCTAATTCGCCGCTATCTCCTGCCCACGCGTCAGGCGCTTGGCGAAATGGATCTCGACCGCCTTGCGAACGCTCTCGGCGATCCGCTCCTCGCCCTCCGGCGAATTGAGGAAAACCGCCTGCTCGGGGTTCGAGATATAGCCGGTTTCGAACAGGATCGACGGCATGTCCGCCGCCTTCAGCACCATCAGCGAGGCCATGCGGTGGAAATTGTCCTTGGTCGGGATCAGCGGCTTGGCCTCGCGGCCCAGCAACCGCGCGAAATCGGACGAGGCGTTCATCGTTTCACGCTGGCTGAGGTCGATCAGCAAGGAAGATACGTCGTCGGGCGTCGCCCCCAGATCAACGCCCTCGATAATGTCCGCCCGGTTCTCGCGCGCGGCCAGCCGGGCCGCTTCCTTGTCGGAGGCGACTTCGGAAAGCGTATAGGCAGTTGCCCCGGCGGCGTCGCTCGATCCGGCGCTGTCGCAATGGATCGAGATGAACAGATTGGCGTGAAGCCGGCGCGCGATCTCGAAGCGCTCGCGCAATTCCAGATAACGATCGTCGCTGCGGGTCAGCGCGACGCGAACCCGGCCGGACTTGATGAGATCGTCGCGGATCGCCTTGGCGATCTTCAGCGTCAGATCCTTTTCCTCTAGCCCCGTGTCGGGCGAGATCGCGCCGGGATCGTGGCCGCCGTGGCCGGCGTCGATCACCACCAGCGGCCGGCTGGCGTCGCCATAGACGCGCGGCAGCTTCAGCCCGGCGGCGGCCGGCGGCACGGGCATGGAAACGCGGTAGCTGGCCGCGCCGCTGCGATAGCGCGTGATCCTGCCGGTCGCGACGCGCGCGAATGCCGTATCGTCGGCCGATGCGAGCGCGAGCGTCAACGTCCGCCCGCCATCGCCGAACCGACCATCGGTGACGATCGCGGGCTGCGCGAGATCGAAGACCAGCCGAGCACCGCCATCACGCGCGCCCTGGCGAATCGCCGCCACGGGCCCGCCAGCGGCGGCAGCGGCCCCCGGCGCGGCGCCATCGACATCGACCGCGCTCCGCTGCGGACCATCGAGCAGGAAACTGGCGGCGGCGGCGACGATCTGATCGAAGGTGATGACGATCCCGTCGCGCTTCACCGTGATGCGATCGACCGACGACGCC
>JBQCEK010000451.1:0-3507 GCA_051960335.1 Sphingomonas sp. | reverse complement strand
GTTGCGCTTCGCCCAGACGTCGGCGAAGCGCATGCGGATGGCAAAAGGCTTGCCGTCGCTGGCGCCATGCGCATCGACCACGCCGCCGAGCACCGCGCCCGTCGCCCACACCTTCTCGACCGGCGTCTCGATCGTGAACGGCGCGAAACTGAACCCCTTCGCGGTGTAATCGCGGATGAAATCGGCCTTGGTTTCGCTTTGCCCCTGCGAATTGACCAGCAGATAATCATCGGCGAGCAGGCGCTGGAGCGCCGCGCCGTCGCCTTCCACCTGCGCCGCATCGAAGGCGCGCGCCGCTGCGGCGAGATCGGCCGGCAGATGGGGATAGGTCGGCATGTCGGCGTGCGTCGCGCCGAGCAGCAGCGGCATCAATAAGGCGATCATCGGCATCCTCTTCACGGTCTTTACGGCCGCCCATTTCGCTTTCGTTCGGGCCGGCGAATCCCTATATGCTCGGTATGACAGACACCCCCAAGCAGAATGACTACGGCGCCGAATCGATCAAGGTGCTGAAGGGCCTCGATGCCGTGCGCAAGCGCCCCGGCATGTATATCGGCGATACCGACGACGGATCGGGCCTCCACCATATGGTGTTCGAGGTTTCGGACAACGCCATCGACGAAGCGCTGGCCGGGCATTGCGACCTGATCACCATCACGCTCAATGCCGACGGTTCGGTATCGGTGGAAGATAACGGCCGCGGCATTCCGACCGGCATTCACAAGGAGGAAGGCGTCTCCGCGGCCGAGGTCATCATGACCCAGCTCCACGCCGGGGGTAAGTTCGACAACACCTCGAACGACAATGCCTATAAGGTTTCCGGCGGTCTCCACGGCGTCGGCGTGTCGGTGGTCAACGCGCTTTCGGATTTCCTCGATCTCACCATCTGGCGCGACGGCGAAGAGCATTACATGCGCTTCCAGCGCGGCGACGCGGTCGCGCCGCTGAAGGTCGTCGGCCCGTCGAACGGCAAGAAGGGCACGCGAGTCACCTTCCTGCCCTCGGCCGAGACGTTCAAGATCACCGAGTTCGATTTCGACAAGCTCGAGCATCGCTACCGCGAACTTGCCTTCCTGAATTCGGGCGTCCGCCTGTTCCTGGTCGATGCGCGCCACGAGGAACGCGTCGAGCATGAGCTTTATTACGAAGGCGGGATCGCCGCGTTCGTCAAATATCTCGATCGCAACAAGGCCGCGCTGTTCCCCGATCCGATCGCGATCCACGGCCAGCGCGACGATATCGGCATCGACATCGCGCTGGAATGGAACGACAGCTATTACGAGAACGTCCTCGCCTTCACCAACAACATCCCGCAGCGCGACGGCGGCACGCACATGGCGGCTTTCCGCGCGGCGCTGACGCGCACGCTCAACGCCTATGCCGAGAAATCGGGGATGCTGAAAAAGGAAAAGGTCACCCTGACCGGGGACGACATGCGCGAGGGGTTGACCGGGATCGTCTCGGTGAAGCTGCCCGATCCCAAATTCAGCTCGCAGACCAAGGACAAGCTCGTTTCCTCCGAGGTGCGTCAGCCGATGGAAAGCCTGATGGCCGACAAGATGGCCGAATGGCTGGAGGAAAATCCGCAGCATGCCCGCGCCATCGTCGGCAAGATCATCGATGCCGCCGCCGCGCGTGAGGCCGCGAAAAAGGCGCGCGAACTCACCCGGCGCAAGGGCGTGATGGATATCGCGTCGCTCCCCGGCAAGCTCGCCGACTGCCAGGAGCGCGATCCCGCCAAGTCCGAGCTTTTCCTCGTCGAGGGTGATTCGGCCGGCGGCTCCGCCAAGCAGGGCCGCGATCGCCATTTCCAGGCGATCCTTCCCCTGCGCGGCAAGATCCTGAACGTCGAGCGCGCGCGGTTCGATCGCATGCTCTCCAGCCGCGAGATCGGCACGCTGATCCAGGCGATGGGCACCGGCATCGGCCGCGACGATTTCAACCTGGAAAAGCTGCGCTACCACAAGATCGTCATCATGACGGACGCCGACGTCGACGGCGCGCATATCCGCACGCTGCTGCTCACTTTCTTCTACCGCCAGATGCCCGAGATCATCGAGGCGGGGCACCTCTTCATCGCCCAGCCGCCGCTCTACAAGGCGACGCGCGGACGATCGGAAGTGTATCTGAAGGACGATGCCGCGCTCGACGAATATCTCGTCGAAAACGGCGTCGCCGCATCGATGCTGGAAACCGCGGGCGGCGCGCGATCGGGCGCCGACTTGCGGCTGCTGGTCGATCATGCGCGGCGAATGCGCACGCTGATGCGCTATGTGCCGCGCCGCTACGATCCGGTGATTATCGAAGCGCTGGCGATGGGCGGGGCGCTCGATCCGATGGCCTCGCGCGACGATCGCATTGCCCGCGCCGCACAGGTCGCCCAGCGGCTCGATCGCGGCGATGCCGAGGCGCGCTGGACCGTCCACCTCAGCGAGGAAGGCGGCTATCATTTCGAGCGGTTGTGGCGCGGCGTGACCGATCATCACATCGTCGAGGCGAGCTTCATCGCCTCGGCCGAAGCGCGCAAGCTTCACACGCTCGCCGCCGAGCAGGCCGATAGCTACGCCGCCGCCGCCAAGCTGGTGCGCGCCACGGCGGCCGCCGAGGCCGAAAGCGACGACGAGGAAGAAACCGTCACCGTCGGCAAGGGCGAAAGCCTGGTCGCCCGGCCCAGCCAACTGCTGGAGGCGATCCTCGCGGCCGGCCGCAAGGGCCTGTCGATCCAGCGTTACAAGGGTCTTGGCGAGATGAACGCCGAACAGCTCTGGGAAACCACGCTCGATCCGCAGGTCCGCTCGATGCTTCGCGTCGAAATCCAGCAGGCCGACATCGCCGACGAGATTTTCACGCGGCTGATGGGCGATGTGGTGGAGCCGCGCCGCGAATTCATCCAGGACAATGCGTTGAGCGTCGCAAATCTGGACGTGTGACCGGCAACGGCCGGCATCGCCTTTTTGGGAGAGGAAAAGCATATGATCGCCGGGTATCGAACGCATTGGGCGCCGATCGCGTCCGCGGCGGCGCTTGCCGCCTGCACGCAATCACCCTCCAACGCGCAGGATGCGGCAGCGGCCAACACTGCCGCGCCGGCCGCCAGCCCGGCGACGACGACTCTGCCCGCCGCGATCACCGCTGCTGCGGCGGATCCGGCGCGCGGCGCGGATGCGGCGACCACCGACACGCGCCGCCACGGCCCCGAAATCCTCGCCTTCGCGGGCGTGAAGCCGGGCGACAAGGTGATCGATCTGATCCCCGGCGGCGCCTATTGGACCAAATTATTCGCCAAGACCGTGGGCCCGAACGGCCACGTCTATGGCATCTGGCCGACGCCCTATGCCAATGAGGCGCGCAGCGACGTCATCGCCTATCAGAAATTGGCCGGCTCAGCCGATTTCCCGAACGTCAGCATGAACGTCGAGCCGGCGACCGAGATCATGGTCCCCGAGAAGGCCGATCTGGTCTTCACGTCGCAGAATTACCACGATTATCCCGACAAGTTCATGGGCC
>JBQCEK010000450.1:0-4644 GCA_051960335.1 Sphingomonas sp. | reverse complement strand
GTGCACGGACCCAGTTCTGCAGCTCGGTTTCGGTCGCCTCAGCGCCGGGCGCGAGATGGACGACGGCCGCGGGCTCCTCGCCGAACGTCTTGTGCGGCAGGCCGATCAGGGCTGCATCCACGACCGCCGGGTGCTCGTACAGCGCGTTCTCGACCTCGATCGAATAGATGTTCTCGCCGCCGCGGATGATGATGTCCTTGGCACGATCGACGACATATAGAAACCCTTCCTCGTCGAGCCGCGCGAGATCGCCGGTGCGCACCCAGCCATCGACGAACGTCTCGGCGGTCGCTTCCGGCTTGTTCCAATAGCCCGTCACGATCATCGGCCCGCGCGCCCACAGCTCGCCCACCTCGCCCACCGACAGTTCGCGCGCGCCATCTTCGGACATGATCTTCAGGTCGGCGGTCGCGACCGGCGGCCCGGCGCTATCGGGGCGATTGAGATAATCCTCGCAGGCGTGGCTGGTGACGGTCGCCATCGTCTCGGTCATCCCCCAGCCATTGCCGGGCAGCGCGCCGAACTCCGCGTAGATCCGCTTGACCAACTCCGGCGCGGAAGGCGCGCCACCATAGGCGATCGCTTCCAGTGAGGAGAGGTCATATTTGTCGCGATCGGGATGTTCGAGCAATTGCCAGGCGATCGTCGGCACCCCGCCGGTCAGGTTCACCTTCTCGCGCTCGATGATCTCCATCGCCTCGACGGGGTCCCATTTGCGCATGAAGACGACGGTCGATCCGCTCGCGATCGTCCCCATCATCGATGCGCTGCACGCCGTGACATGGAACAGCGGGATGACGAGCAGGCCTGTGCGCGGCTCCGGTTCGGGCGGCCGTTCGCCGCGCCGCAGGAAAGAACGCGCGCCGGAAAAGCCCGCCGACATGATGTTGGTCGTCAGATTGCGATGGCTGCCGAGCGCGCCCTTGGGATTGCCCGTCGTGCCGCTGGTGTAGAAGATCGTCGCCGGATCGTCCGGGGCGATCGTCACCGCCGGCAAGGCTGTTTCCGGCAACGTGCGATAGTCGTTCGGTGTCCCGATCAAATCTTCCAGCCGGCGCGCCTTGCCGTCGAGCGGGCTCGCCGAACGCGCGACCAGCACGTGCTCGAGCGCAGGCAGCGCATCATAGCGATCGGCCAGCCGCTCGTGCCGACGATTGTCCGCGATCAGCACCTTGGCGCCCGAATCCGCCAGACCGTATTCGAGCTCGGCCCCGGTCCACCAGGCATTGAGCGGCACGACGATCGCGCCGAGGCTGACGACGGCGAAAAACACCACCGGCCATTCGGGCAGGTTGCGCATGGCGAGCGCAACCCGGTCCCCCTTGCCCACGCCGATCGCGGCAAGCGCCGCCGCCAGCGTTGCGGTCGCGCGGAAATTGGCCTCGAAACTGACCCGCTCATCCTGGTAGATCGTGAAGGTTCGATCGCCGTGCGTCCGCGAAAATTGCAGCAGCAGGGCAAGATTGGGCGCCGCATTCTTCCACACGCGCGTCGGCACGCCATCGATCTCGGCCACATCCATTTCAAAGCGCGACCCCGGCGCCGTGAGCAGCGCCGTCGCCTCGGCGATGGACATCTTGGGCCAAGCCGGATCGAGGGGTATGATGGGGTCGCTGGCCAAGGCTCGTCTCTCCGGTCTTGAATGTCGGGTTTGTATTATTCACCGTTCCGATGAACGATAGTGTTGATTCCGGCGTCACTCAAGGCAATAGGAGATGGCAAGTTTGAATGAAAGGTATGGACCGCCAATGCACGATCGCACGCCCGGGCGTCACGGCTTCGACACCGATCGACTGGCACGGATCGATGGCTTCCTGAAGGAGCGCTATCTCGATTCGGGCAAGCTGGCGAACGCGCAGGTCCTGATCGCGCGCGAGGGGGAGATCGCGCATTTCTCCAGCCAGGGGGCGGCGCGCGAAGGCGGCGCGGCGATCGACGAGACCTCGTTGTTCCGCATTGCCTCGATGACCAAACCGATCACGTCGGTCGCGTTCATGATGCTGGTCGAACAGGGCAAGGTCGCGCTCGATACGCCGGTCCATCACGTCCTGCCCGAGTTGAAGGGCCTCGGCGTTTATGATGGCGGCGGCGGCTATAACAACGAACGCTCCGTCCCGTTCCTGACCAAGCCGACCGCGCGGCCGATGCTGATGGTCGATCTGCTGCGGCACACCTCGGGCTTCACCTACAGCTTCCAGCAGCGGACCAACGTCGATACCGCCTATCGCCTGCTCGGCATCGAGCGCTGGCACGGCAATCTGTCGCTCGACGAATTCGTGGCGGAACTGGGCAAGCTGCCGCTCGAATTCTCCCCAGGCGACGCGTGGAATTATTCGGTCTCAACCGACGTGCTCGGCGCGGTCGTGCAGCGCCTTTCGGGCATGGAGCTCGATCGTTTCTTCTCAGAACACATCTTCAGACCGCTTGGCATGGAGGACACCTTCTTCCAGGTGCCCGAAGACAAGCTCGATCGTCTCACCGATTGCTACACCTTCGTCCCCGGCAAGGGCCGCGTGATGTATGATCCGGGCGCGACCAGTGCCTGGGCGCGCAAGCCAACGCAGCTTTCCGGCGGCGGGGGCTTGGTTTCCACCGCGCTCGATTATCACCGCTTCTGCCGCATGTGCCTGAACGGCGGCGCACTGGAGGGCGTGCGGCTGCTTGGCCGCAAGACGATCGAGCTGATGACGATGAACCATCTGCCCGGCAATTCGGACCTCGCGACCATGTCGAAATCGCTGTTCAGCGAGGCGACCAACGCGGGCGTCGGCTTCGGCCTCGGCTTTGCCGTCACCACCGACGTCGCCAAGACGATGGTCCCCGGCTCGGCGGGCGAATATTATTGGGGCGGGATGTTCTCGACCGCGTTCTTCATCGATCCGGTCGAGCGGCTGCACATGATCTTCATGACGCAGATGAGCCCCAGCAACACTTACCCGATCCGACGAGAATTGAAGACGCTGATCTACAGCGCGCTGACCTGACATGCTGCACCCCGGCGCAGGCCGGGGCCCAGTTGGGAAGCCTGCCGTAACGAAGCGCGGCGCTCACCAACTAAAACCTTCGATACTGGGCCCCGGCCGTCGCCGGGGAGAGGAGAGAAAGAAAAATGACCGGCCCGATCACCACCCACCGCGAGGGCGGCGTCCTCGTCATCGTTTCGAACAACCCGCCGGTCAACGCGCTCGGCGCCGCGGTGCGGCAGGGGATCGAGGCGGCGGTCAAGGAAGGCGTTGCCGACGATACCATCCACGCGATGGTGATCCGCTGCGATGGCCGCACCTTCTTCGCCGGCGCCGACATCACCGAGTTCGGCAAGCCGATGCAGGAACCCGCCCTACCCACCTTGGTCGATATGATCGAGGCCGCCGACAAGCCGGTGATCGCCGCGATCCACGGCACCGCGCTCGGCGGCGGCTGCGAGGTCGCGCTCGGTTGCCACTATCGCATCGCCGTCCCCTCTGCGAAGCTTGGCACCCCCGAGGTCAAGCTGGGCCTGCTGCCAGGCGCGGGCGGCACGCAGCGCATCCCGCGCATTGCCGGCGTCGCGCTGGCGCTGGAGATGACCGCCAAGGGCGATCCCATCCCCGCCAGGAAGGCGCTCGACGCCGGGCTGATCGACAAGCTCGCCGGCGAGGACAGCCTCGAGGCCGACGCGATCAAATTCGCCCGTGACTGCCTCCACAAGCCGCTGCCCCGCGCCAGCCAGAAGACCGCCAAGCCCAATCCCGAGGCGGTCGAGGCGTTCATCAAGGCCAATGCCCGCCGCTTCCGCGGCTTCGAGGCGCCCGCCGCCAACATCGCCTGCGTCGTCAAGGCGACCGAAGTCCCTTATGAGGAAGGCGTCCAGTTCGAGCGTCAGGAATTCATGAAGCTGATGATGGGCGTGCAGTCCGCTGCGCAGCGCCACATCTTCTTCGCCGAGCGCAAGGCATCGAAGATCGACGGCATCGCCGATGACATCGCGCTGCGCCCGATCAAGCGCGTCGGCGTGATCGGCGCCGGCACGATGGGTGGCGGCATCTCGATGAACTTCCTGTCGGCGGGCATCCCCGTCACCATCGTCGAGATGGAGAGCGCCGCGCTCGATCGCGGCACGGCGACGATCCGCAAGAATTACGAGGCCACCGCCGCCAAGGGCCGGATGAAGCCCGAGCAGGTCGAGGCGGCGATGAATGCCCTCACCCCAACGCTCAGCCTCGACGACCTCGCCGATTGCGACCTCATCATCGAGGCGGTCTACGAGAATATGGACGTGAAGAAGGAGCTGTTCACCAAGCTCGACGCGATCTGCAAGCCCGGCGCGATCCTCGCTTCGAACACTTCCTACCTCGACATCAACGAGATCGCCGCCGTCACCAAGCGCCCGCAGGACGTGCTCGGCATGCACTTCTTCTCGCCGGCCAACGTGATGAAGCTCTTGGAAGTGGTGCGCGGCGACAAGACCGCCGATGACGTGCTCGCCACGGTGATGGCACTCGCCAAGAAAATCCGGAAGGTCGCGGTGGTCGCGGGCGTCTGCCACGGCTTCATCGGCAACCGCATGCTGATGCCGCGCCAGGTCGAGGCGATGAAGCTGCTGATGGAAGGCGCGACGCCCGAGCAGATCGACAAGGTCCATGTCGATTTCGGCATGCCGATGGG
>JBQCEK010000449.1:0-11899 GCA_051960335.1 Sphingomonas sp. | reverse complement strand
ACCTTCTTCGGCTCGGTGCTGATGCTGATCGCCATGATTTACATGGCGGGGACGGCGCACACGTCGTCGATTCCAGCGCTGATGGCATACGACTTCTCGAAGAGCGCCCAGACCTGGCTGTTCCTCGCCTTCCTCGCCAGCTTTGCGGTCAAGCTGCCGATGTGGCCGGTCCATACCTGGTTGCCCGACGCGCACGTGCAGGCGCCGACCGCGGGATCGGTGATTCTGGCGGGCGTGCTGCTGAAGCTCGGCGGATACGGTTTCCTGCGCTTCTCGCTGCCGATGTTTCCAGAGGCGAGCCATCAGTTCATCTGGCTGGTGTTCGGCCTGTCGGCGGTGGCGGTGATCTACACCTCGCTGGTGGCGCTGGTGCAGCAGGACATGAAGAAGCTGATCGCCTATTCGTCGGTCGCGCACATGGCGATCGTGACGATCGGGCTGTTCGCGTTCAACCAATATGGCATCCAGGGCGCAATGATCGTGATGCTGAGCCACGGGCTCGTGTCGGGCGCGTTGTTCCTGTGCGTCGGTGTGATTTACGATCGGCTGCATACGCGGGAGATCAGCCGCTACGGCGGGCTATCGATCAACATGCCGCGCTATGCCGTGCTTTTCATGCTGTTCACGATGGCGTCGGTCGGCCTGCCGGGGACGAGCGGGTTCGTCGGCGAGTTCCTGTCGCTGCTCGGCACCTATCAGGTGTCGACGTGGACGACGCTGCTGTGCACCACCGGAATCATCCTCGGCGCGGGCTATATGCTCTATCTTTACCGGCGAATCGCGTTCGGCGAGCTGGTGCATGAAGACGTCAAGCGGATGCCCGATCTGAGCCTGCGCGAAGTCGCGCTGCTGGCGCCGATCGCGGCGGTGGTACTGTGGATGGGCGTCTATCCGGAAAGCTTCCTCGCGCCGATGCGCAAGGACGCAGCCATTCTCACGATGCGGATCGACCGCGCCAAGCCGGTGGATGATTCCCGCCTGATGATGATGAAGGGCGCGCCGGCCGTGCCCGCCACCAAGGCGGAGGCCGAGTAATGGAGTATCTGGCTTCCCTGAAGATGGCGCTGCCCGAGGACATTCTGTCATTGGGTGCGCTGGCGCTGATGCTGGTGGCTGCATGGGGCGGGCAGCGCTCGACGCGGGCGATCTCCTGGTGCTCGGTCGCGGTGCTGATCGGCGCCGGTCTCTCGCTGTTTGCGACCCCGCAAGGCGTGGCGTTCGACGGCTTGCTGCTGGTCGATGCCTTCTCTACCTTCGCCAAGGTGCTGATCTACATCGCCGCCGCCATCGCGATCGTGATGGCGCCCGATTTCTTCCAGCGCACCTCGGGCGACGATCTGCGCCCCGAATATCCCGTGCTTATTCTGCTCTCGGCGGTCGGCATGGGGATCATGGTGTCGGCGGGTGATCTGCTCAGCCTGTATGTCGGGCTCGAGCTCCAGAGCCTCGCCGCTTATGTGCTGGCGAGCTTCATGCGGCGCGACACCCGGTCGGCCGAAGCGGGCCTGAAGTATTTCGTGCTCGGCGCACTGGCCAGCGGCATCCTGCTCTATGGCATCTCGCTGGTTTACGGGTTCAGCGGCACGACGCTGTTCGGCGACATCGCCGCTCAATATGCCGCAGGCCGCTCGATGGGGCTGATGTTCGGGCTGGTGTTCGTATTCGCCGGTCTGGCGTTCAAAATGTCGGCGGTGCCGTTCCACATGTGGACGCCGGACGTGTACGAAGGCGCGCCGACGCCGGTGACGGCCTTCTTCGCCAGCGCGCCCAAGGTGGCGGCGCTCGGCCTGGCGGTGCGGGTCGCGATCGAAGCGATGGGGCCGGCGGTCGATCAATGGCGCCAGGTGGTGATCTTCGCCGCGCTCGCCTCGATCATCCTCGGCGCGGTTGCGGCGATCGGGCAGCGCAACATCAAGCGGCTGCTCGCCTATTCGTCAATCAACAATGTCGGCTTCGCGCTGATCGGACTCGCCGCCGGCACGCAGGAAGGCGTCGCTTCGGTGCTGATGTATCTGACGATCTATATCGCGATGACGCTTGGCTCGTTCCTCGTCGTCCTGCAGATGCGGGGTGAAGACGGCCAGCCGGTTGAGACGATCGAGAGCCTGTCGGGCATGTCGACGACGCGGCCGGGCCTCGCCTGGGCGCTGGCAACCTTCATGTTCAGCCTCGCCGGCATCCCGCCGCTGTTCGGCTTCTACGCCAAATTCGCTGTGTTCCACGCAGCCGTTGCGGCCGGGCTGTTCCCGCTCGCCGTGTTCGGTATCGCCGCCTCGGTGATCGGCGCCTATTATTACCTGCGTGTCGTCAAGACGATGTTCTTCGATGAGCCGGCGCCGGCCTTTCCGAAGAACGAAGGCGTGGTCGAAGGCGGGCTGATCGCGATCACGGCGTTGTTCGTCTCGCCGCTCGGCTATCTGCTGATCCCGGCGATCGGCGGCTGGACGATGATCGCCGCCAAGGCGCTGTTCTGACGATCACCATCCGGACGGTCGCGGAGACCGGCTCGACCAACGCCGACCTGCTGGCGCTCGCACGAAACGGCGCGTCCGAGGGCTTGTGGCTGCGCGCCGAGCGCCAGCTTGCTGGCCGCGGGCGGCAGGGCAGGGCGTGGGTGTCGCCGCCGGGCAATCTCTATGCGAGCACGATCGTGCGGCTGCGGCCGAATGACCCGCCGGCCGCGACGCTGGCGCTGGTGTCGGCGGTGGCGTTGGAAGAGGCGGTTCGGACTTATTACAGACCCTCACCCGTCCGCGGCTTCGCCGCTCCCGCCCTCGCCCCCGCGGGGGAGAGGGAAGGGGCCCGCTCGGCGCAGCCGAGTGGGAAGGGTGAGGGTCTGTTGATGCTGAAATGGCCCAATGACTTGCTGCTCGACGGCGCCAAGCTCTCCGGCATCCTGCTCGAGCGCGCCGATGATGCGGTGGTGATCGGGGTCGGCGTCAACCTCGCGCATCATCCGACCGACACCGATCGCCTCGCGACCAGTCTCTCGGCGCACGGCGTGACGATCGAACCCGCGCCATTCCTCGACTCGCTCGCCGAAACCTTCGCCCGCTGGCTGTCGCGGTGGCGCAGCGAAGGCGTTCCCGTGGTTCGCGATCGCTGGGTCGCGCGCGCGCACCCTGCCGGCACCGCGCTCACCGCGCGGCTGCCCGATGGCACCAGTGTCGATGGCCTGTTCGAGCGGCTCGATGCCGACGGCGCGCTGATCCTGCGCTTGGCGGATGGCGGCAGGCGTGTCATTCACGCCGGCGACGTGTTCCTGATCTGACGAGAGGATTGCCATGCTGCTCGCGCTCGATGTCGGCAACACCAATGTCGTGTTCGCGCTGGTCGAACCCGGATCGCGGCAAGGGCAGGGGACGATCAAGGCGCGCTGGCGGATCGCGACCGATCCGCGCCGCACGGCCGACGAATATGCGGTGTGGCTCAATCAGCTCCTCCAGCTCGAAGGCCATAGCCGCGCCGATGTAGAGGCGGTGATCATCTCCACCGTCGTGCCGCGCGCGCTGCACAATCTGGAGGTGCTGGCCGAGAAATATTTCGGCGTGACACCTCTCGTCGCGGGGCGGGCGCCGGTCGAATGGGGCATGGCGCTCGACGTCGATGAACCGCAGAATCTCGGCGCCGACCGCGCAGTCAATGCGATCGCCGCGCATGCGTTGCATGAAGGGGACCTGATCGTCGTTGACTTCGGCACCGCGACGACCTTCGACGTGGTCGATTACCGCGGCGCTTATAAAGGCGGAATCATCGCCCCCGGGATCAACCTGTCGCTGGACGCCCTGGTGTCCGCCGCCGCGCAATTGCCGCGTATCGCGATTGCTGCGCCCGAGAGCAATTCGGTGATCGGCCGCAACACCAAGGATCAGATGACCGTCGGCATCTATTGGGGCTATATCGCCATGATCGAGGGGCTGGTTTCGCGCCTGAAGGCGGAGATCGGGCGGCCGGCGAAGGTGATCAGCACCGGCGGGCTCGCGGTCCTGTTCGAGCGGCATACCGATGTGTTCGATTGCGTCGAGCCCGATCTGACCATCCAGGGGCTGGCGATGATGTATGCGCGGGCCCATATAGACACTTGAACGACGCTCGCGCCGGTCTGGCCTGCGGGCGCTCCACACTGATTTTCTTGAAAGATTTGAATGACCCCCAAGAACGAACTGCTTTTTTGCGCGCTCGGCGGCTCTGGCGAGATTGGCATGAACGTCAATCTCTATGGCTGTCAGGGCAAATGGCTGATGGTCGATTGCGGCGTTACCTTCGCCGATCCCTATTATCCCGGCATCGATGTGATCCTGCCCGATCTGGGCTTTATCGAGGATCAGCTGGACGGCCTCGTCGGCATTGTGCTGACGCACGGGCATGAGGATCATATTGGCGCGCTGCCGTATCTCGCGCTGGATCTCGGCGTGCCGCTTTATGCCTCGCCCTTCACCGCGGGCCTAGTCCGCGGCAAGCTGGAGGAAGAAGGCATCGCCGACAAGGTGACGCTGCGCGTGATCGATCCCGGCGATAGCTTCACGGCCGGCCCGTTCGGCGTGCGGCTGGTGCCGGTGTCGCATTCGATTCCCGAAGGCAATGCGCTGCTGATCGAAACGCCTTATGGCCGCGTGCTGCATACCGGTGACTGGAAGCTCGATGAAGCGCCTGTGCTGGGCGCCCCCGCGACGGCGGAGGCGCTGAGCGCGATTGGCGACGACGGCGTGCTGGCGCTGGTGTGCGATTCGACCAATGTTTTCAACGCCGAGGCCTCAGGCTCCGAAGATAGCGTGCGGCAGGGGCTGCACGATGTGGTCGCGTCGGCGCGGGGCAGGGTGCTCGTCACCACCTTCGCGTCGAATGCGGCGCGACTGAAGACCCTGGGCGAAGTGGCGGAGGCGACCGGCCGCACATTGTGCGTCGCCGGTCGATCGCTCGATCGCATCCTCAAGGTAGCGCGCGCTACGGGCTATCTGAAGAATTTTCCCGAGACGGTCGATTTCGACACCGCGATGCGTCTGCCGCGCGATCAGGTGATGATCGTTGCGACCGGCGGCCAGGGCGAAGCGCGCGCGGCGCTGGCGCGCGTCGCCGATGACACGCACCAGATCAAGCTGGATGCCGGCGACCGCGTCGTGTTTTCCTCCAAGCAGATCCCCGGCAACGAAGTCGCGATTGGGCGGATCATGAACCAGCTTGCCGCCAAGGGGATCGAAACGATCACCGAGCGCGAGGCGCATATCCATGTTTCGGGACATCCCGGCCGGCCCGAATTGGCGAAGATGTACCAATGGATCCGACCCGAGTTGCTGGTGCCGGTGCACGGCGAGATGCGGCACCTGATGGAACATGCCCGTTACGGCCTGGCGCAGGGTATCCGTCAAGCGCTGGTGCAAACCGATGGCGACATCCTTCGGCTCGCGCCGGGGACTCCCGAGAAGATCGGCCACGCCCCCGTCGGCCGGCTGGTGCTGGATGGCGACGTGATCCTTCCCGCCGATGGTGGCACGATCAATGAACGACGCAAGCTCGGGCTGAACGGCCAGATTTCGGTGGCGGTCGCGCTTCGCGGCGGCAAGCTGTTCGGTGAGCCACAGGTGCGGATGCAGGGTGTGCCGGTCGAGGAGGATCGCGATCCGTTCGTTGGCGAGGCGGTGGATGCTGTGATCGAGACGGTGCGCGACCGCAAGCGCGAGGGAGAGGCGCTGCGCGAGGCGATCCGGCTCGCCGTACGCCGCGTCGCCACACAATGGACCGGCAAGAAGCCGATCGTCGATGTGCTGCTGATCGAGGGGTGATGAGGTGACCGCAACCGGGCTGGTGGCGCTCTATGTGTCGTTATGGGCGCTGGCGTTGTTGCTGGTGCTGCCGTTTGCAGCGAAGCCTCACGCCGGTGACGAACCGCCCGCGGTAAAGGGACAGGACGGCGGCGCGCCGGCGCGGTTCGATCCGCGCCGCAGCTTTTTCCAGGCGACCGTGCTGGGCACGGCGATGTTCGCCCTCGTGCTGATCAACCAGCATTTCGGCTGGATCACGCCGGCGATGCTCGATGTGACCGGCGGCGCGCACTGAGGCGCCGATCAGGTGCGCAGGCGCTCGATCGCCTGCGCCAGCGCGACGTAGAGCTTGCCCATATCCGACGACAGCAGGGTGACGCCGAGCGGCGAACCATCGCGCTGCCCCAGAATGCCGCGCAGCATCGCTTCGAAATCGTGGATGTAGCGATTGACCTGATCACGGAATTGATCGTCGCCATCGTACATACGCATGATCTCGCGGCTGTCGTTGGTATCGAGCAGGCGCACGGCGCGGCGCGTGAAGACGCCCCGATCGCCCTTCAGATAAGCAGCCCAGGCGCTGTCCGATACTTCGGCCGAGAGCGCCTTGGTGATATCGATCGATCCCGAGTTGAGCGCTTCGATCAGAAGCGAGGAGCGCCGGGCGAAATTGTCGCGTTCGGCCTCTTCGCGTTCGGATTGCGCGAGCTCGATCCGGGCATCTACCGTTGCGGTAGCCGCTTCGATCTCGTGCATCTGCGCGGTGAGGCGTTCCGATGCGCGTCCGGCGGCGTCGACCGCTGCCTGCGCCGCCTCGGCGATCGCGGCGACATGACGATCGACCGTATTGCCGGTCGCGCGGCGCATCGCCTCGGCACTTGCCGCTTCGAGCGATTTCGCGGCATCGGGGATGACGGCGTCGAGCGTTTCGCGCGCTCGATCGGCGGCTGCGGTCGCCGTGTCGCGGACGCGAATCAGCGCTTCGACGAGCTTGGGCGCGGCTTCCTGCGCGAAATTGTGGGTGCGGCCGATCGTTTCGTCCATCATCCGGCCCAGCGCCTCGGCCTTGGCGCGGCCGCCGTCGAGCGTTTCGGCCATCGTTTGCGACAATTGATCAAGCGTGGTCCGCTGGCCCGAGATGACTTCGGCGATCGCCTCGATCGCGTCATGTGTGCTCTCGGCCGCGGTGACGAGCGCGAGGAGCTCCGGCTTGGTGCCGCCGACCACCACCCTGGTGGCGGCGATCTTCTCGTCGAGGCGGGTAAGCGCGTCGGGCAGCGTTTCGTCGATCTCGCGCGCTGCGGCGTCGAGCGCGGTCAGCAGCTGTTCCGAGGTCGTGATGGCCGAACGCGCCATGCTGTCCCCAGTCTTCAGCGATTCGGTCATGGCGCCGGCCGATTCGCCCAGCGCGCTGATCGATGCGGCGAGTTCCTGGGTCTGGACGACGCCGACGGTGCGAAGCGCCTCCATCCGCACCTCGACATGGCCGAGATTGTCGTTGAACCCGGCGAACAGCGCGTCGCCAGACGATTGCTGTTCGCTCAACCGCGAGGCGAGTCGATCGATGACTTCATCGACGGCGGCGATCCGCCCGGCCAGCGCCTCGACGCTGTCCTTGGTGGCGCGATCGAGCGCCGCCTGATTGGTTTCGAGCATGGCGAGCATCGCCTCGCCCTGCGCCGCGATGCCTTTCCGTGCCTCGTCGACCGCGCCCGCGGTGCGATCGAGCAGCCCATCGACCGCCGCCGACATCTCGCCAGTGACCGATTCGAGGCGTGCGCCCGCGGTTTCGCTGGTCGCTTCCATCCGCTGGATATGTGCGGCGAGCTTCTGGGCAGCGCCACCAGCGACGACATCGGCTTCGCGCCCGCGCTCGGCCAGCGCGGCGAGTTGCGCGTCGAGCGCGGCGGCATGCTCGCTCGCCGTCAAACCGGTCGTTGCCAGCGTTTTTGCCATTTCCGATGTTTCGGCATGCGCCCGCGGCAGGGACGACAAGAGAACGCCAAGGCTGGTCTGCGCCGCCGCCGCCGCCTCGGTGAGGCGCATCGCCTGCGTATCGGCGAGCGCAACCTCGCTCGCCATCGCCTCGCGGACGGCGGACAGCCGCTCGGCGGCGGCGTCGCCCATCGCCATCAAGCTGGTCGCCTGATCGGCAAGGCGCTCACGATTGGCGTCGATATGGCTGGAAAGCACGGCGATGGCCGCTTCGAGATTGGCGGCCTCCGCCCGCATGGCGGCGGCGGTCTGGCCGAAACGACGCGCTTCCGCGCTGCTGGTCCGCAGGGCAAGCAGCCAGATGATGCCGATCAGCGCCGGCGGAACGCAGAGCGCGGCGACGAACTCGGCCAGCGCGATCGGCGCCAGCCCCGATGTCGTCAGCGTTGGCGCGGCGAGCCAGAGCATCGCGCCAAGCCAGCCCAGCGCGACGAGAATCGCCAGCACGGCGGGCCAGCGGCGAGGCCCCGAATCGGCGGGCTCGATCTCGCCGCGCAGCAACAATTCGTCCGCTTCGATCAACGGATCGATCGTCTCGTCGTCTGCCGACGGCGTCTCGTCGATGGACAGGTCGGCGTCGCCGCGGCCGGCGCGCAGATCGTAGATGCGTGAGCCCCCAGTCATGCGGCCATGTTTACCACGAATTGGCGCAGGACAAAGCGAATAGCGAAACCATGAATTAACCGATGGCGCGGTATCCACGGCGCATGGCCTATGATCCCGGAGCAATCGACGCGACCCTTGCCGCAGCGGTGGGCGATGATCCCGCCCTGATCGCCGAGCTGCGCGACGCCTTTCTTGAAAGCGCGAACCGAGCGCTCGATCTGCTGGAGCAGGCCGACAATGATGATGCGTGGCGCACCGCGGCCTGGCGGCTGAAGGGGCTTTCGGCGAGCTTCGGGGCGGTTCGGCTGATGGCGCTGGCGGGCGAAGCCGCGCAGGCGCAGCCGGGCGACATCACGACGATCAATCGCATTCGTCGCGCGATCGAGCGCCTCTGAGCGATTACCCGCGATAAGCGGCTTTGCGTTCGTCGCGCGGAGCCCCTAACAGCACCGAATGCTTGCGGGCCTGCTGTTTGCCAATGATGAAGCCGATGATCGGCCCGATACGCTTGCCGCGACCTTGTCGTTCGGCGGCGCGACTCTGATCGAATATCAGGCGCGCCTGCTGCTGGCGGCGGGCGCGGCGCAGATCATCATCGCCGTCACGCGCGCGACGCCCGAGCTGGTGGGCGCGATCAACCGCATTCGCCGCGGCGGCTTGCCGGTCGATATCGTGCGGACCGCAGCCGAAGCGCTTGAAAAGACGCACCCGTTGGCGACCATGCTGATGCTCGCCGACGGGCTGATCGCGACCGAGGCGACGGTCGGGATGATGGCGGCGGGCGATGGCGACGCGTTGCTGGTCGTCGATGATGCCGAGGCGCTGCCGGGGCTGGAGCGGCTCGATGCGGCGACCCTGTGGGGCGGCATCGCTCGTATCAGTCCGCGCCGCCTGGCCGAAGCCGCGCGGCTGCCCGATGAATATGATCTGCAATCGACGCTGTTGCGCGTGGTGGCGCAGGGGCAGCCCGCGCGGATCGCCGTGACGCCCAGCGCGGTGCGCGACGGGCACGGCATCGAGCGCGATTCGCGGCATCTGGCGCAGCGCGGCCGGCGGGCGCTGGGCGCGCGCCTGGCGATGCGGCGGCCGTGGGTGGATCGCTTCGTACTCGCCCCGATCGCGCGATTGCTGTTGCCGCCGCTCGTCGATCGCAGCGTGCCATCGATGGCGCCGATCGCGGTTGGCGGTGTGCTGGCCGTGATCGGCGCGATCCTGATCGGGATTCGCTGGCCGGTCACGGGGCTGGTGTTCGATTGTCTTGCGGTGATCGGCTTCGGGCTTGCCCAGGGACTGAGCTGGCTGCGCGGGGAGGATCGCCAGGCGCGGTGGCTCGATGCGGCGATCAGCGCCACGGTCGCGATCGGCGTGATCTTGCTTGGCTTCACCGTCAGCCGCGATGCGGGCACCGCGACGGGCTGGTTCGCGGCAGCGGCATTGTTGGTTTCCGGCGCGCTGCTGGAACGCGCCGCGCCGGCCAAGACGCGCCACCGCTGGTGGGGCAATCCGCCCGCCTATCTGCTGATCCTGACGGTTGCGGCAATCGCCGGAGAGCCGCTTGCCGGGCTGATCGCGGCAAGCGCCTATGCTGCCGCAAGCCTTGCCGAAGCGATCGAAAAATTGCGCCAACAGCCTTAGCTACAATTTAACGACGAATCCGCTAGCCCCGGATCATGTCGGTCGATCGAGACGACTTTGAACTGGGCGTCCGTGCCGGCGCCGGCCCGCTGCTCGCCCGCGCAGCGGCCGCGGACGTGCGCGCCGAACGGCGGCTCGCGGCCTTTACGCGCGATCTTTCAGCGGCGAACGATCTTCGCCTCGATGATGAGGTCCGCGCGTTCGCGCTGGCCATCGCGGCGCGATTGATCGCGACGATCGAGAACGACATAAGGCTTCACGCCAGTCGCCTCCTTTCCAGCAAGGGGGCAGAGGCGCTCGCCCCGGCGGGGGGAATCGTCGATTGCTTGATCGCGGCAGGATTGCTCCAGGACGCGGCGTTGGTCGAGGAATTGGTCGCCCGGGCGTGGTGCGACATCATCGCGGCGAGATTGCCGATCGCCGCACGGGAAGACGCCGAACGGCCAAGCTTGCTGCCCCGGCTCGCCAACGGGCCCGACCGTGTGATCGCCAGCGCCGCCAGTGCGGCGATGGCAGCGGATGTCCGGCGGCAGGGCCGTGACGCCGACGCAGGGCGCAACGACCTTCCCGCCGAATTGCACCACCGGCTGGTGTGGTGGGTCGCGGCCTCGCTTCGCCCGTCTTCGGCGCCCGCGACGACCGACGCGGCGTTGACCGATGCCGCGCGGCGCGCGCTCGCGGCGCATGACGAGGGCGCGCGGCTGGAGGCGGCGACGGGGCGGCTTGCCGCAGCGCTCGATCCCGATCTTTCCGAATTGCCCGCTTTGGTGGAAGAGGCATTCGAAGACCGGCGGCTGGTGCTGGTCATCGCGCTGCTGGCGCAGGGACTGTCCATCGATGCCGATCTCGCCCGCCAAATCGTCCTCGACCCCGAGGGGGACCGGCTGTGGCTGGCGCTGCGCGCGCTCGATTTCCCGCGGGCGGGCATCGCGCGCATTGCGCTGGCCCTGGGCGAGGCCGATCGTCGGCGGGACGCGGAGCGATTCATCGAATCGATCGATCCGCTGATGGCCATGCCGATTCCCGCCGCGCACGAAATTTTCGCGAAATATCGATTGCCGAAAGACTATCGCGCGGCCGCGTCGGCGATCGAGCGTCTGCAATGACGCTGATCGATCACGCGCTGCCCGTCGTTCGCGGTTTGGTCGATCGCGACGGACGATTGGTCAGCGCCGATGCGCGGCTGGCGGAATTGAACGCGCGCGCCGGCGGTGCGATCGGCGCGCCGCTGGCGATACCCCAGCTGGCGGCGCTGGCGCGGTTGGCGCTTCGCCTGGAGACGCCGATTTCGCGCGCCATTCTGGCAGCCGACGGCGATCACGACATCGATCTCTGGGTGCAGGTCGAGCCTGGCGACGAGGGTGCGAGGCTGGCGCTGACGGGATGGCGGCCGCGGCCCAATTGGGTGCCGGCTGGCGGCGAACGCACGCACGAAGGCGATTTTGCCCGCGATGACGCCGATTGGCTGTGGGAAACCGATGGTGCGCTTCACCTGACCTATCTCTCGGTTGCGCATGGCGCGCACGACGGGGGTGACCTCGACAGCCTGCTGGGCCAGCCGCTGACGCGGCTGTTCGCCCTCGATACGGATAAGCACGGCGATCTGCCGATGCTGCGCGCGCTTTCGCTGCGCCAGCGCTGCGAAGACCAGGCGGCCACGCTGCGTGCGAGCGGCCGCCCGGTTCGCTTGTCGGCGATTCCCCGGCTCGATCCCAGCGGTGGCTTTGCCGGCTTGATCGGGGCGGCGCGTCTGCTGGCTCCCGACGCCGAATCACCGGCGCCGACTGCGCCGCCGGATGCGTTCAGCGCGCGTCTGGACAAGGCGCTGCGGGCGCCGTTGAGCGCGATCATCGCCAATGCCGAGACGATCCACGCGCAATCCGACGGCGCGTTGCCCACCGATT
>JBQCEK010000448.1:0-3495 GCA_051960335.1 Sphingomonas sp. | reverse complement strand
CGAGTCCCGCTTCCTCCGCACCGAGCAGCAGCGTGATGAGGTTGATGTCCTCATGCGCGCCGGCACGCACGCCCTCGGCATCGGCCGGGATCGGCGGATAATGCAGCAGGCGCAGCACCGAATTGCCATCCTTGACGGCGCGATCGAACCAGTTGGGCGCGAGCCCCAGGTGCCGGGCGATCGCCGAAAGCAGCTTGTCGCCCGCGGTGTCGAAGGCGGCGAACAGCTCCAGGAATGTCTCGCGGAAGCCCTCTGGGCGATCGGGCCAGACATTGGGGGCCATGCTGTCCGCATATTTGTGACCCGCCGGAAGTTCGCGGCCGACATGCCAGAACTCCTTGAGATCGACGGCGCTCGCGCCCTTGGCGATCTCGGTCTTGAACGGCGTATAGCCACGCGCGCCGCCGCCGCCGGGCGTATGATAGCTGCGCTTTTCCGCGTCGGGGAGCTTGTACAGCTCCTCGGTCAGCTTCCACGCGCGGTCGATCAGCGCCTGATCGATGCCGTGATCGGCGACGATCGCGAAGCCGAACCGCTCGAATGAGCCGCCGAATGCGGCGGCGAACCCATCGGGATCGCGCGCCTGATCGGCAAGGCTGAGCGTGGGGACCTGAGCGGCGGGCGTATCGAGCATGGGAATCGTCTCAAACAAACAGGGAAACGACCCGTATAATCGCTCGACGCGCGGGCGAACAGCCCGATCAGCCGCTAACGGTCAGTTCGCCTTTGGCGCGGCCGTTGCCATCCGGCGTCAATTGCAGCGAAAATGGCTTCTTATCGTCGGTCGCGCCTGTCAGGCCGTTGCCATCCGCGTGGAGCGTGTAGCCGACAGCGGTCAGCTTTTGCTGAAACCAGTTGCGCACCACGTTCGGATCGGCCGGGCTATCGAAGCCGACATGGACGGCGCCCTGGTGGTTCTTGGCGGCGATGTTCATCGTCGTGACCTTCGATCCCGGATAGAGATGAACCCCGTTCATATCGAAATCATTGGCGTCGAGCTGCACCTTGGGCAGGTCGATCTTGCCGGAGAATCCGGGAACGTTGAGCGCGACTTGCCCCGTCTTCCCATCCGCCGAGACGGTGGCGTTGCCATCATTGTCGGACGCGTTGAGCGTAAAGCTGGTGCCGGTCTTGTCGCCACAGCCGGCAAGCGGGGCGGCGGCGATAACGAGGCCGAGGAGCAGGGCGCGGGGCATAACGGCGTCTCCAGTGTATTGTTATAGCAATACGGTACGCCCTGTTGTAGGTCTCGTCAATCGAAGGCGGGTGACGTGGCGCGCGGCATCGGGCATGTCGCATCAGCCATGACCGAAGCGCCAGCCCTCCGCCCCGCCGATACGCCGCCGCTCGGCTTCCGCGAGTTCATCACGCTCGTCGCAGCGCTGATGGCGCTGGGATCGCTCGGCATCGATTCGATGCTGCCCGCTCTTCCGGCGATCGGGACGAGCCTGGGCGTCGTCACCGAGAATGAGCGCCAGCTGATCGTCACCGCGTTCCTGATCGGCATGGGATTGGGGCAGGTGATCCACGGGCCGCTCGCCGATCGGTTCGGCCGCAAGCCAGTGATGATCGGCGCGCTGGCTTGTTATTTCGCGGTCAATGTCGTCGCGGCGGCCTCGGGAAGCTTTGCCTTGATGCTGGCGGCGCGAGTCGCCGGCGGCGCCGCCGTCGCCGCGACGCGCGTGGTGACGATCGCCTTCGTGCGTGATTGCTATTCGGGCCGAGCGATGGCGCGCGTGATGAGCCTGGCCTTCATCGTGTTCATGATCATGCCGGTCTTGGCGCCGACATTCGGGCAAAGCATCCTGCTGTTCGGATCGTGGCGGCTGATTTTCGCGATGACGGCGTTCGGCACGGCGGTGGTGCTCATATGGTTCACGTGGCGAATGCCCGAAACGCTGCACTCGGAGGATC
Organism: Sphingomonas sp.; assembly: GCA_051960335.1. Classification (GTDB taxonomy): domain Bacteria; phylum Pseudomonadota; class Alphaproteobacteria; order Sphingomonadales; family Sphingomonadaceae; genus Sphingomonas. The sequence goes on along the minus strand of JBQCEK010000448.1, from coordinate 1,581 downwards.
GCCGCTCGCTGGAGCCATCGCGGCTCGCACGGGGCTGGTGGCTGACGCTCAGCGATCGCTGGTCGCTGGGATATACGATGGCGTCGGCGGCGTTGCTGGGCGCGCTTTACGGCTTCATCAATTCGATCCAGCAGATCATGTTCGATACGTTCCATCTGCCGGGGTTGCTGGTGGTGGTGTTCGCGATCACGGCATCGACGATGGCGCTGACCAATTTCGTCAATTCGCGCCTCGTGATGCGGCTGGGCACGCGCGTCATCTCCCACGCTGCATTGCTGACGCAGATCACCTTGTCGGGCACGCATCTGATCATCGCCGCGACGGGGCATGAGACGATCGTCACCTTCGTGATCCTGCAGGCGTTGACGATGGGCTGTTTCGGGCTGGCGACGTCCAATTTCTCGTCGATGGCGATGGAGAATATGGGCCATATCGCCGGCACCGCCTCCAGCGTGCAGGGCTTCATCGGCATCACCATCGGCGCCGGGATCGGCGCCATCGTCGGGCAGTCGTTCGACGGCACGACGGTGCCGCTCTACGCAGGCTTTTTCGGCGCCGGGCTTGTCGCGCTGGCGGCCGTGTTGGTGACGGAAAAGGGCAGGCTGTTCCGCCCTCACATGGCCGCCTGACGCACGATTCGTCGCAAGGCGCGGGAACCGACGAAGAGCTGTGCCGTTCGCAATTTCGGCAGTCGCATCGTGCGACCAGGAGACAGGCGATGGGTGGTTATCAGGTGCCGGGACACGGCTCGGGCGATGATGGCTATGACGAGGACGGCTACGACGAGAGCCAGCGCGCGGAGATCCTGGAAGCGACGCGCAACGGGCCTGGCGACGGCACGATCCAGACCGATCTCGATCCCGATATCGAGGAAGATGACGACGAGGATGAACTCGACGATCTCGAGATGACCGATGACGAAATCACCGATGAAGACGACGATCGCCGCGAATCGGAAGACGATGGCGACGAGGACGACGTCCAGGATGAATTCGACGATGGCAGTATCGACGACGATGAGCTGGACGATGGGGATGATGCCGCACTTAAGCCGTGATGCGGATTGAATAAATGTCGCGCGCGCGGCACAATCGTCGTCCTTGAAGAGGTGCTCCGCCGTGCGTTCATCCGTCGTTTTCCTGCCGATTGTCCTGATTGTCGCTGGATGTCAGCCGGCAAGGGTGCCGGAAAACAACGCGAGCGCCGTCGATATCAATGCCGCCGCCGAACAGGCGCAGGGCGATATCGATACCTATGCGTCTAACGCGCTCCAGACGCCCAGCGAAGCAGCGACGGCTGCCCCGCTGCCGCCGCCGGAACATCGGCCGTCGCCCGCGCCCACTCCATCACCTTCGCCCGCGCCGCTCAATCCGCCGGCCCCGGGCGAGCCGGGGGGGCTTCCCGATGATCGCACGCCGATTTCCGAAGCGCCTTTCGCGCCCGATAGCGCGCAAGGCGCCGCCAATGTCGTGCAGACCTATTATGCGCTGATCGAGGGCGGTAAATATCGCCAGGCCTGGGCCTTGTGGGGCAATGGCGGGAAGGCATCCGGCATGAGCGCCGACGCCTTTGCCAAGAGCT
>JBQCEK010000447.1:0-4342 GCA_051960335.1 Sphingomonas sp. | reverse complement strand
TCGATGAAATCCTTGCGCCCCGCGACCGCGCCAGCGAGCACCCGGCCCTGCCCGTCCATCAACTTGGTCGCCGAATAAGCGACGACGTCCGCGCCGAAATCGAGCGGGCGTTGCAGCGCCGGCGTGGCGAAGGCGTTATCGACCACGGTGGTGATGCCGCGATCGCGCGCGATTCCGCACACCGCAGCCATATCGACCACGTCCATCGTCGGATTGGCCGGGGTTTCGAAGAAGAACACCTTCGTATTGGGCCTGGCCGCGTCGGCAAACTGCTGCGGATCGCGCGCGTCGATGGTCGTCGTCTCGATGCCGAAGCGCGGCAGCAGGCTATCGACCAGCCAGCGGCACGATCCGAACGCCGCGCGACCGGCGACGACATGATCGCCCTGGCTCAACTGGCAGAGCAGCACCGCGGTCATCGCCGCCATACCGGTCGCCATCGTACGGCACGCCTCGGCGCCTTCCAGCAGCGCGATGCGTTCTTCGAGCATCTGCACGGTCGGGTTCTGCAGGCGCGAATAGGTCATGCCCTGCTGCTCGCCGGCGAAACGCGCGGCGGCATCGCCCGCACAATCATAGGCATAGCCGGAGGTAAGGAAGATCGCCTCCGACGTTTCCCCCCATTCGGAGCGCGCCGTGCCGCCACGCACCGCCTGCGTCGCGGGGCGCCAGTTCTGGGTGATCGAGCGGTCCTGTCCGGTGCGGCGTTTCATGGCCCCGTCAATGCCGGGCACAGGCGACCGATGCAATGGTCTTGGGCTTTAGGCCCCCCAAGCCTCTTTTTCGGCGGCCCGCCAGCCGCTAAGCCGCTGGCGATGACACAAGCGCGCCCGAAGCCCCGTCCGCTCATTGCCGCGCTGCTGCTGGGGCTCCTCGCCGAAGCCTTGTTCGTCTTCAGGCTTGGCTTTCCGCACAAGCAGATGTTCGACGAGGTCTACTACGTCCCCGCCGCCAAGTCGCTGTGGGCCCTCTCCGCCCCGGTCAACATCGAACACCCTTTGGTCGGCAAGGAATTGATCGGGCTGGGCATTCATCTGTTCAGCGATACCAGCTTCGGCTGGCGCTTCCCCTCGACGATCGCGGCCAGCGCGGTGGTGATGGGGGTGTTCGCGATTGGCTGGCTTACGTTCGGGCGAATGCGGCCCGCCGTGATCGCGGCGCTGCTAACGATCGTCAATATGACGGTGTTCATCCAGGCGCGGATCGCGATGCTCGACGGGTTCATGGCGGCATTTCTGGTTTTGTCAGTCGCCGCGATGCTGTGGGCGATGCGCGGACCGCGCTGGATCAAGGCGAAGACAGCGCTGGCGGCGGTGCTGCTCGGCCTGGCCGCGGGGGCGAAGTGGACCGCGGTGCCGTTCCTCGGCTTCGCCGGGCTGGCGATCGTTGCGATCCGCATCCACGACGGCCGCAAGGCGGGCCGCGACCTCGAAGCGGCGCTCTATGCGCGCGGCCAGACGCACTGGCCCGGCGTCGGCACCTTGCCCCTGCTGCTGATCGTCGGCGTCGTCAGCGTCGCGACCTATCTCGCGACCTTCGCGCCGCAATTTTTCTACGCGGTCGATCCGCTCGATCTTACGCATCTCCTGCCATTCCAGCTCACCATGTATGCGGAGCAGACCCAGGTGCTGCCGCCGCATACCTATCAATCGAGCTGGTGGAGCTGGCCGCTCGACATCCGCCCGATCTGGTATCTCTACGAAGTCGCCGACGGCGCCCAGCGCGGCGTGCTGATGCTTGGCAACCCCGCTGTGATCTGGGGCGGTCTGGCGGCCGCGATCGCCTGTTTCTGGGGCTGGTGGCGCGATGGATCCTGGCGGCTGCTCGGCGTCGCCAGCCTGTGGCTGGGCGCGTTTGCCATCTTCATCATCATCCCGAAGTCGCTCGGCTTTTTCTATTATTACTACCCAGCGAGCATCTTCCTCTGCCTCGCGCTGGCGGCGGCGTTCGATCATTTCGAATGGGTGAAGCGGCGGCGGATCGACGAGTGGTTCGTGATCCTGGCGATCGGCCTGTTCGCCTATTTCTACCCGATCATTTCGTCACAGGCTCTCGCCGGTCCACAGTCGTTCCAGCACTGGATGTGGCTGCCCAGCTGGCCGTGATCGACACGGCGATTCAGAGATCGAACACCTTGCAGATCACGCCCTCTTCGGTTCGCCAGGCGCGGAACCCCATCGCCTCGTAATAAGCGAGCGCGGGTGCGTTATCCGCAGCGATATAGGCCTCGATCCTTGGCGGCATCTTGCGCCGCCTGCAGCGACGCCGCGAAAAGGCGCCGGCCGATGCCGGTTCGCGCGGCCGATGGCCAAATATGCGTTCCAATGATCCCCCAGCCCGCCGGCGTATTGTAAATATTCCCACGTTCGGCGCGTTTGAGGGATTGGAATCCGATGATCCTGTCGTCTTGCTCGGCGATGGAACAACGCAGCTGCTGCGGATCGTCCAGATAGCGGGATCGGACGAACGCCACGCTGCCGGGCTCCCTGCGCAACCCGGCGGCGAATATCTCGACTGTCACGTCGCTCATCGCGTCGGCATCCTGAGCGCGCGCGTCGCGGACAATCATTGCCCTGCTCCTCGAAGATGATTTCGACCGTAGCGGCCCGCTAGTACCGGCCCCATACGAAGCGCGAGGACAGGGCGTAATTCCATACCGCGCCCACCAGCACCCCGAGCAGCGCCGAGGCTGCCCATTCGCCGTGCTGGGCATCGTGGACGAACGCCGCCACACCAACGTTGGCGACCAGCCCGACCGAGCAGACCACGCAGAAGGAGACCCAGCCGTCGGCGAGTTGTCGCCAGCCCTTCAGGCGCCGATCGCGATAGGTGAGCGCATTGTTGAGGAAGAAATTGCCCGTCATCGCGGCAAGCGCGGCGGCGATCTGGCCTGTGACGAAACTGGTGCCGAGCGCGACGTAGAAGAGTGAAAGCACGCTCATGTGCACCACGACGCCAAGCAGCCCGATAGCCGAGAACATCGCGAAGCGGACCGGCACGAAGCGCCCGAACAGCCGATCGTACAGCGCGACAAGATATTCCATCGCGACGACGTGATCGAGCTTGCTCTCGCCGATCTCGCGCGTTCTGAACACATAGCCGAACTCGCGGAATCGAAGGGGTCGTGCGCTGCCGGTCATGATGTCGAGCAGGATTTTGAAGCCAATGCCCGCCAGATCGGGCGCAAGATCACGAACGATGCCGGCGCGGATCATGAAGAAGCCGCTCATCGGATCGGACAGATCGGCTTTGAGAACGTGGCGTGCCAGTCGCGTCGCCAGCGCCGACTTGGCGACTCGGTCCCGGTCCCAGTCCCCCGTGCCGCCGCCTTCGACGAAACGCGAGCCAATCGCCACGTCGAGGGCGGCATCAGCCTGAAGCGCATCCAGCATCGCTGGCAGGATCGTCTCGTCGTGCTGGAGGTCGCCGTCGATCACCGCGACGATGGGCGCAGCGGTGGCGCACATCCCCTCGATGCAGGCCGTCGACAGGCCGCGGCGTCCGATCCGCTGGATGACGCGGACGCGGCCGTCCCGCAGCGCGATGGCGCGTGCGGCGTCGGCGGTGCCGTCCGGGCTGTCGTCATCGACGAAAATGGCTTCCCACGCCCGGCCCTTCAGCGCTGTATCGAGCCGGGCGACGAGCAACGGCACGTTCGCCGCTTCGTTGAACGTCGGGATGACGACCGCCAGTTCGAGCGGAGCGCCCATCGCTCAGAGCGCCGCCAACACCGCGTCGCCCATGCCCCGCGTCGAAAGACCGCCGCCGAGATCGGGCGTTCGCGCGCCGCCGGCGATCGCCTTGGCGACCGCCGCCTCGATCCGCGCGGCCGGCTCCGGCAGGTCGAGCGAATGGCGCAGAAGCATCGCCGCCGACAGGATCGCCGCGCAAGGGTTGGCCTTGCCCTGGCCAGCAATATCCGGCGCGCTACCGTGGATCGGCTCGTACAGACCGTTCGCGCCGGACCATTCGCGCAGCGAAGCGGAGGGCAGCATACCGATCGACCCCGCGCACATGCTCGCCTGATCGGACAGGATGTCACCGAACATATTGCCCGTGACCATCACGTCGAACTGGCCGGGATTGCGCACCAGCTGCATCGCCGCGTTGTCGGCATACATGTGGATCAGGTGCACGTCGGGATAGTCGGCCGCGATCTCATTCACCACATCGCGCCATAGCTGCGAGGTTTCAAGCACATTGGCCTTGTCGACCGAGTGGAGCACCTGCTTGCGCCGCTTCGCCATTTCGAAGCCGATGGTGGCGATGCGGCGGACCTCGACCTCGTCATAGGCCATCACGTCATAGCCCTGGCGCAGCCCGGCCTCGGTCGTGCGGATGC
>JBQCEK010000446.1:0-3057 GCA_051960335.1 Sphingomonas sp. | reverse complement strand
TCGATGAAATCGCCGAGATGCCGCTGACGCTGCAGGCCAAGCTGCTGCGCGCGCTGCAGGAGCGCGAGGTCATCCCGATCGGCGCGACGGCAGCGCAGCCGATCGACGTCCGCGTGATCGCTTGCGCCAACCGCGATTTGCAGGGCGAAGTCGCCGCGGGCCGCTTCCGCGCCGACCTTTACTACCGGCTGAGCGTCTTCCCGCTCGAAACCAAGACGCTGGCTGAGCGCCCTCAGGATATTCCGGCGCTGACCGCGACGCTGATCCTGCGTCACGCCGGCAACCGCAAGCATATCCCCTGGCCGGACGCCTCGGCGATGGCGGCTCTCGTCGATCATCCGTGGCCGGGCAACGTGCGCGAGCTCGAAAACGTCATCCAGCGCGCCTTGCTGTTCGCCGCCGGCGACGTGATCGACGCGTCGCACATCGTGTTCGATCGCTTGCCCGATGCGCCGCGCGAAGCGGCCCGGCCGAGCGAAGCGCCGCCGGCGACGCTGGGCAACATCGTTCAGATGTCCGAATTCCAGGCGATCCGCGAAACGCTGGCGGCCTGCAACGGCAGCCGGATCGAAACCGCGCGCAGGCTCGGCATTTCCGAACGCACGCTGCGCTACCGGCTCGCCAAGGCGCGCGAACAGGGTGACGATATCGCCCGGAGTGCCACGGCGTGAGCGGCGTGGGGGGTATCGGCGGCATGGGCGCCGTCGATCGAGTGATGGCGCTTCGGGCGCAGATCCTCGAGCAGAATCAGGCGCTCCAACGCGCCAACGCGACGCCAGCGGGCGCGCCGAGCGGGATCGGCGGCGCGGGCGCGGCCAAGCCGGCCAGCTTTGCCGACACGATGGAACAGGCGCTGAAGAGCGTCAACGAAGGCCAGAACCAGGCCAGCCAGCTGTCCGACGCCTATGAGCGTGGCGACACGATCGACATCGCCAAGGTGATGCTCGCGCGCCAGCAGGCGCAGGTCGGCTTCGAAGCCACGCTGCAAGTCCGCAACAAACTCCTGTCCGCCTACAAGGACATCATGAGCATGCCGGTGTAATCAGATGAGCACGTCACTCACCCCAACCGTTGCGCCCGGCGCCATGCCGGAGCGTTTCGCCAATCCGCTGAAGCAGATCGGCACGTTGATGCAGCAGCCGGCCGTGCGCCGTTCGCTGCCGATGGTGCTGATGATCGGCCTGATCGCCGCGGCGGCGCTCGCCTGGATGGCGCTCAGCACGCCGGCGCAGCGCACGCTGTTCCCTAATCTCTCCGATTCCGACAAAGCGGCGGTGACCCAGGCGCTGACCGCCGGGGGAATCGGCAATCACATCGATGCCGATACCGGAGCGGTGACCGTCAATCGCGACGATTATGCGAAGGCGCGGATGCTGCTCGCCAGCCAGGATCTGCCCAAGGCGGCGCCCGGTGGCTATGCCATTCTCGATAACATGCCGATGGGCACCAGCCGTGCGGTCGAGGGAGAACGGCTTCGCCAGGCGCGCGAGAGCGAGCTTGCTCAGTCGATCGAGGAAATCGACGCGGTGGATAGCGCTCGCGTCCATCTCGCCATGCCCGAGGAATCGGTCTTCGTCCGCGACAATGCGTCGCCGTCGGCCTCGGTCGTCCTGAAGTTGCAACCGGGGCGCAGCCTCGATGACGCGCAGGTCAGTTCGATCGTCAATCTCGTCGCCTCGTCGGTGCCGGGCATGAAGGCCGATTCGGTGACGATCGTCGATCAGTCGGGCAACCTGCTGAGCAAGCCCGGCGGCGCCGATCCGAGCACCACCGCAAGCGACGATCGCATCGCCTTTCAGCAAAAGGTTGAGGACAAATATCGCACGCAGCTCGTCCAGCTGCTGACGCCGATCGTCGGCGCCGGCAATTTCTCGGCCGAAGTGCAGGCCGATGTCGATCTCGATCAGACGCAGGCGACCCGCGAAAGCTACGACAAGGACGGCGCGCTGCGCGCTGAACAGGGCAATTGGACGACCGCTGCCGGTGCCGACAACCAGCCCCCCAGCGGCATCCCCGGCGCGCTATCGAACACGCCGCCGCCGGCGAGCCAGATCACCACGCCGGCTGCGCAAGCCGCCGCTGCCGCCGCCAAGCCGGCCGCCGGCGCCGCGCCTGCCGCCGCCGCGACGCCGCCCGCCACCGGCCCGATGCCCGACGCGCAGAAGGCCAGCGACAATTATACCCGCGCTTACGATCTGGGCCGCGAAATCTCCGTCACCCAGGGCGCGCCTGGCGGCATCAAGCGGCTGTCGGTCGCCGTGGTGCTGCGCGATCCGGGCACCGGCAAGCCGCGCAGCCCGGCGGAGATCGACAAGATCACGCAGCTCGTTCGCGCCGCGGTCGGTTACGACCAGAGCCGCAACGATCAGGTGACGGTGATTTCGTCGAAGTTCGCCGGCGCCGACGCCACGGCCGATTCGACGCCCTGGTATCAGGCCAGCTGGATCCCGATGGTGCTGCGCAACGTCACCGCGATCGTGGTCGCGTTGCTGGTGCTGCTATTCGGCGTCAAGCCGCTCGCCAGGACACTGCTCAAGAAGCGCGAGGAAGCCAGCCAGCCGCGGCTCGCGCTGGGCAATGGCGCCGACGCGCCGGCCGAGGGCATGCCGCCGGTCAGCATCGACATGCTCGAAGGCGGGCGCGGCTATGACGATCGTGTCGGCCTGGTCCGCGGCTTCACTCGAGACAACCCCGCGCGCGCTGCTCTGGCCGTGCGCGACATGATCCGATCGGACGCGCAATGATCCAGCCGCCTGCCAAGAACTTCACCGGCGTCGAACGCGCCGCGGTGCTGATGATGCTGGTCGGCGAGGAAGAAGCCGCGGCCATTCTGCAGAAGCTCGATCCCGAGGAAGTCCGTCAGCTCGGTGCGGCGATGTTCGCCGTCGCCGATGTCGGCGAGCCCGATGTCGAACGCGTGCTCGACGATTTCGTCGGTCGCGCACGGGAGCGCACCGCGATCGGCTTCGATCCGCGGCCCAAGATCACGGCAGTGATGAATCGCGCGCTAGGCCCTGAAAAGGCCGATAGCGTGCTCGCACGGATCACGCCGGCCGA
>JBQCEK010000445.1:0-7328 GCA_051960335.1 Sphingomonas sp. | reverse complement strand
AAGCTCTGCCAGCACGAGGAGACCGGCGCGATCGTTGCGGCGCTCACCACCTCGATCCCCGAGGCGGCAAACAGCGGCCGCGACTGGGACTATCGCTATTGCTGGATCCGCGACGCCTATTACACCGTCCAGGCGCTCAACCGGCTCGGCGCGCTCGACGTGCTCGAAGGTTATCTCGAATATCTGCGCAACATCGTGGACAATGCCGCCGGCGGGCATATCCACCCGCTCTACGGGGTCGGCGGCGAACAGACGCTGATCGAATATGAGGCGAAGGCGCTTCCCGGCTATCGCGGCATGGGCCCGGTGCGCGTCGGCAATCAGGCTTATGAGCAAATCCAGCATGACGCTTACGGGCAGATCGTGCTGTCGAACGTCCAGGCGTTCTTCGATCACCGCCTGCTGCGCGTGGCCGGCGTCCCCGATTTCGAGGCGCTGGAGCCGATCGGCGAGCGCGCCTGGCAGGTCTATGATCAGCCCGACGCCGGCCTGTGGGAATTGCGCACCAAAAGCCACGTCCACACCTATTCCGCCGCGATGTGCTGGGCGGCATGCGATCGGCTCGCCAACGCCGCTGCCGCGTTGGGGCTCACCGAACGCGCCGAATTCTGGCAGGCCCGCGCGGAAACCATGCGCACGCGGATCGAGGACGCCGCCTGGCGCGCGGACAGCAATCGCCTCTCCGCCACCTTCGCCGGCGACGATCTCGACGCGAGCCTGATCCAGCTGCTCGACCTACGGTTCCTTTCCCCGGACGACCCACGGTTTCGCGGCACGCTGGAGGCGGTGGAGGCCGGCCTGCGCCGCGGCAGCCACATGCTGCGCTATGCGACCGAGGACGATTTCGGCCTGCCGCACACCGCGTTCAACGTCTGCACCTTCTGGCTGATCGAGGCGCTGCACTTCACCGGGCGGGATGGCGATGCGCGCATCCTGCTGGAAGAAATGCTCGCCCGCCGAACGCCGGCCGGTCTGCTCAGCGAGGATATTGATCCTAACTCAGGTGAACTTTGGGGAAACTATCCGCAGACCTATTCGCTTGTCGGGATGATCAATTGCGCCGTCTTGCTGTCCAAACCCTGGAGTGCGATCCGCTGAGCCGTCTCATCGTCATATCCAATCGCGTTTCCGCCCCCAAACCCGATCAGCCCGCGGCGCAGGGCGGCCTTGCCGTCGCGCTGACCGCCGCGCTCAGGGAAAGCGACGGCATCTGGTTCGGCTGGTCCGTCGACTAGGGCGACGATCACAAGCTGACCTTCTAAACGCATGCGGGCGTGACCTCGGGCACGATCGACCTCACCGAGCAGGAGATCGAGGAATATTATAACGGCTACGCCAATTCGACGCTGTGGCCGCTGTTCCATTACCGGCTCGACCTCACGGAGTTCGAACGCGACTATCAGGGTGGATATGAGCGGGTGAACCGCGTCTTCGGCGATATCGTCGCGCCGCATATCGAGCCCGACGATACGATCTGGGTTCACGATTACCATATGATGCCGCTCGGTTGGGTCTTGCGCCAGAAGGGCATGAAGAACCGGATGGGCTTCTTCCTCCACATCCCCTGGCCGCCGACCCGGCTGCTCGTCGCGCTGCCCGATCACCGGCGATTGGTGGAAGCGCTGTTCGCCTATGATGTGATCGGCTTCCAGTCCACCGAATGGCTCGATTCGTTTCGCCACTATGTCACGCATGAAATGGGCGCATCGCTGGGCGAGGATGGGCGCATCACCGTCGGCGGGCGGACGATCCGGGCGATCTGCTGCCCGATCGGGATCGACGCGAAGGAATTCATCGCCAGCGCGAACAGCAAGCCCGCCCGCCAGACGCAGATGAGAGTCCTCGAAAGCGGGGTGGGGCGAAGCCTGATGATCGGCGTCGATCGGCTCGATTATTCGAAGGGTCTGGCGGAGCGCTTCCTCGGCTATGAACGCTTCCTCGACAAACATCCCGATCGGCGCGCGCTGGTCTATCTGATGCAGATCGCCCCGCCTTCCCGAACGGATGTGGCGAGCTACCGGGATATTCGCGCCACGCTCGATGGGCTGTCGGGGCGGATCAACGGCCAATATGCCGATATCGATTGGGTGCCGATCCGCTACGTCAACCAGGGCTACCCGCGCGAGACGCTGGCGGGCGTCTATCGCGCAGCGCGGATCGGGCTGGTGACCTCGCTTCGGGACGGCATGAACCTCGTCGCCAAGGAATATGTCGCGGCGCAGGATCCGTCCGATCCCGGCGTCCTGATCCTGTCGCGTTTCACCGGCGCGGCAGAGCAGCTGGACGGCGCGATCCTGATCAACCCCTATTCGGCCGACGACATCGCGGATGCCATCGACAAGGCACTGTCGATGCCCAAAGCGGAGCGCATCGCGCGCTGGCGGCCGATGTTCGAGAATGTCCGCGATCACGATGTCCTGTGGTGGCGCACCCGCTTCATCGACGCGCTGGCGGCGGCGTGACCGCCGATGGCGCATCGCGCAGAAAGATTGATTGGCCCCATTCCCGTTCGTGCTGAGTGAAGTCGAAGAACCGTCGCATCCCTATGCCCGTCGACGTCGCTCGGGGCGAACCATCCAGAACGATACAACGCACTATAAGCCGAGCTTGCGCTCCAGCCACGCCGCCGCCTGGTCCGGCGTTTCCTTCCCCTCATCCCGATCGACGCGGTAATTGGCTTCGCGCATCGCTTCCACCGGGATCGCGCCGATCAGCGGCTTCAGCGCCTCGGCCATGTGTTGGTCTTTGGCATCGCGCGGCGCGAGCAGCAGGATCGCGTCATAACCGGGGATCGCCCCCTTGGGATCGGCCAGCACCGTCAGTCGATCGGCCGCGATCCGCCCGTCCGATGAAAACGCCGAAATCGTATCGACCCGGCCGCTGGCCAGCGCGCGGTACATGAAGCTCGGCGTGTAGCGCTCGGTCGCGGCGAAACGCAGGCCGTATGCATCGCGCACCGCGCGCCATTCGGGCCGGTCGAGAAATTCGAGATCGGACCCCAGCGTGAGCGACGGCGCGGCTCGGGCAAGATCATTGAGATTGGCGATGCCCGCCTTGGCCGCCGCATCCCCCCGCATCGCAAAGGCATAGGCATTTTCGAACCCCAGTGCGCCCAGCAGCCGCACGCCGTTCGTTCGCCGCACCCAATCGGCAACCCCGGCGACGATCGCCGCGCGCGGCGGGGTTTGCGATCGGTGCATCTGATTGGTCCAGAGCGTGCCCGAATAATCCACGTAAACGTCGATGTCGCCGCTCGCGAGCGCCTGGTAGATCACCGCCGAGCCCAGCCCCTCCCGGTAGCGAACCCGGTAGCCGGCATCCTCCAGCCGGTGCCCGATCACTCGGGCGAGAATATATTGCTCGGAGAAATTCTTGGCGCCGATGGTGACGGTGCGGGCGCCGCCGGCGCGCCCCGGCGCCATCGGCATCAGGGCGATGATCAGGCCGACCGCGAGCAGCCCTGCCCCCAGGCCGATCTGCCAGCGGCGGCGCTGTCGGATGCCGCGTTCGACCAAACCCAACAGCGCATCGACCGCCAGCGCCAGCGCCGCCGCAGACACGCAACCGGCAAGCACCAGCGCCCCGTTCTGCGTCTGCAACCCGGCGAAGATCAGATCGCCCAGGCTCGGCTGACCGACCGTCGTGGACAGCGTGGCCGCCCCGATCGTCCACACCGCGGCGGTGCGGATGCCGGCCATCAGCACCGGCGCGACCAGCGGCGCTTCGACCAGCCGAAGCTTCTGCCAGCCGGTCATACCCACCCCGTCCGCCGCTTCGATCACCGCCGGATCGATGCCGGCAAGCCCTGTTACCGCGTTTCGAAGGATCGGCAGGATCGCGTAAAGCGCCAATGCCAATAGCGACGGCAGGAAGCCCAGCGCCGGAATGCCGCCGCCGACCATCGCCGAAAGCCACAGCAGCAAGGGATAGAATAAGGCGAGCAGCGCCAATGAGGGAATGGTCTGCACCAGGCTGGCGATGCTCAGCGAAACGCGCGCCACGGTGGCATTGCGCGCCGACCAGATCGCCAGCGGCAGGCTGATCGCCAGGCCGAGCAGCAGGGCCGACGCCGCCAGCAGCAGATGGCTGGCGAGCAAATCGGGCACGCGCGTCATGGCGGACCAGAACGGGCCGCTCATGCCTCGTCCTCGAGCGCGCGAAGCCGATCCGCATGGGCGCGCGGCACCGCGACCAGCGCATCGGCGATCGGCCCGCCCCTGCCGGCCAGCAGCGCTCGCGGGGAAGCGTCGGCTACGATTCGCCCGGCCTCCATCACCAGCACGCGATCGGCGAGCAACAGCGCCTCCGCCATGTCGTGGGTCACCATCAGCGTGGTCAGGCCCAGCCTGTCGTGCAGCGCGCGATAGGCGCGGCCAAGCTGATCGCGAGTCACCGGATCCAGCGCGCCGAACGGTTCGTCCATGAGCATCAGCTTCGGCGCGGTCGCCAGTGCGCGGGCGACGCCCACCCGCTGCTGCTGTCCGCCAGACAGCGCATCCGGCAACCGTGCCGCCATGTCCCGAGGCAGATCGACGAGATCGAGCAACTCGAAGACGCGCGCCTGCACATCCTTCACTCCGTTCAGCCGCAGCCCGATCGCGATATTCTCGCTCACCGTCATATGCGGAAACAGGCCGACATTCTGGAACACATAGCCCGTGTCGCGCCGCAACCGATGCGCCTCGATGCGATCGGCCGGGGTGCCGGCCAGGATCACGGCGCCGCTGCTCGGCTCAACCAGTCGGTTGATCATCTTCAGCAGCGTCGATTTGCCCGATCCGGAAGTTCCCACCAGGGCGACGAAGCTGCCCGCATCGATCGTCGCCGTCACTTCGCGCACGGCTGGCACGGTGCCGGCATAGAGCTTGGCGACGCGATCGAACGCGACGGCCGGCTCCGCAACGGATTGAGGCGATGGCATCACGCGATCGTGCGGGCAATGCGCACATCGAGTCAAACGCTTAGGGCTTGCCGCAAATCGCAGTGCGTTTCGGGTTGCAACTGATCAACGCGCGCGCCATCTTCCGCTCACATACCGCAGGTTCAAAATTCGGAGGCGAGGATGAAGAGCTACCTCAAACAGTATATCGACGGTCACTGGGTCGAGAGCGAGGGCGGCCGGCGCCATGAGGTCATCAATCCCGCGACGGAGCAAGCCTGCACCGAAATCACGCTGGGCAGCGCGGCCGATGTCGACAAGGCGGTGAAGGCCGCGCGCAAGGCGTTCGAGCGTTTTTCGCAGACCAGCGTCGCGGAACGGATCGCCCTCCTCGAACGCATCACCGAGGGATATAAGGCGCGCGCCAACGACATCGCCGAAGCCATCGCGATGGAAATGGGTTGCCCGATCTCGATCGCGAAAACCGCGCAGGTCGGCAGCGGCCTCGGCCACCTCGCCGCGGCGATCAAGGCGCTGAACGAATTTTCGTTCGAAGAACAGGTCGGCGCCAGCAAGGTGGTGCATGAACCCATCGGCGTGGTCGCGCTGATCACGCCGTGGAACTGGCCGATGAACCAGATTCTCGCGAAGGTCGCCCCCGCGCTGGCGGCGGGCAACACGATGATCCTCAAACCGTCGGAGGAAGCGCCTGGTTCGGCCGCGATCTTTGCCGAGGTGATGGACAAGGCGGGCGTGCCCGCCGGCGTGTTCAATCTCGTTCAGGGTGACGGCCCCGGCGTCGGCACCGCGCTTGCGGCGCACCCCGATATCGACATGGTCAGCTTCACCGGATCGACCCGCGCCGGCATCATGGTCGCCAAGACCGCGGCCGACACCGTCAAGCGGGTCCATCAGGAGCTTGGCGGCAAATCACCCAATATCATCCTCGAAGGCGCGCCGCTCGATCGGGCAGTGCCGGGCGGGCTGATGGGCGTGCTGCTCAATTCCGGGCAAAGCTGCATCGCGCCAACCCGGATGCTGGTCCACAAGAGCCAACATGCCGAAGCGGTCGCCATCGCCAAGCAGGTGATGGGCGCGACGACGACCGGCGATCCGATGACCGAAGGCCGCCACATCGGCCCGGTCGTCAACAAGGCGCAGTGGGAGAAAATCCAGGGCCTGATCCGCAAGGGCATGGAAGAGGGCGCGACGCTCGAAGCCGGCGGCCCCGGCCGGCCCGATGGGCAGGATACCGGCTATTTCGTCAAGCCGACGCTGTTTTCGAACGTCACCAACGACATGACGATCGCGCGCGAGGAAATCTTCGGCCCGGTCGTGACGATCATCCCTTACGAGGATGATGAAGACGCGATCCGTATCGCCAACGATACCAATTACGGCCTGTCGGCGGTGGTTTCGGGCGATCCGGCCAAGGCGAAGGCGTTCGTGCCACGCCTCCGCGCGGGCATGGTCTATGTGAACGCCGGCAATCCCGATCCCAACGCCCCGTTCGGCGGCTACAAGCAATCCGGTAACGGCCGCGAATACGGCAAGTTCGGCCTCGCCGAGTTCATGGAAGTGAAGTCCGTGATCGGCGAACTGGCCTGATCGACCTCAATCCCCGGCGAGGCGCACCGGCGCCTCGCCCGGCACCTCCGGCGTGATCGGTACCAGCTCGTACACATCGAGCGCCGCGCCACGCAGCGATCGCGTCAGGCTCATGCGCCAGCGAAACGGGCCGACGCGCTCCACGACTCCGGCAACATCGTCTTCCGGATCATAACCATAGCCGGCCGCGGTATCCTTCGGCGTGTCGCGATAGGTGCCCAGGAAAATGCTTCGTGTCGGCGTATCCGGATAGATCCAGCCGCCGGGCAGGCTCGATCCGGTTTGCTTGGTGAACGCCTGCTTTTGCTCGTTGCCCGAAACATAGCAGATGTCGGGCGGGAAGGTCGCGAATCCCGTCTTGCCACCAAACCGAATGAGGCGGCAGCGATAGGCGCCGGGCGGCAGCGTGGGGAACTCCAGCGCGCCCTTCGGATCGACCAGCGCGCCTTCGTCGTCCATCTTTTGCCGGGCGCCGCGCGATACGCGGGCAAGCGCGGCGTGCCAGCGCGACGTCATCTGGTTCACCGCTTGCTGATCGGCCTGCGTCGCAAGGGTGGTCCATTCCGGCGCCGGCTCGATCGATACCGTGGCCGCTGGTGTTTGCGGATGCCGCAATCCGGCGCAGCCGCCGACGAGCAGCAGCGACGCGGCAAGCGCCGCGCGTAAGCGTACCATGTTACTATCCTCGAAAAAAATTGCGGGCCGCTGCCGGGCCTCTCAATTCTTAACCAGGAGTAAACGCCAAACGTTAACGAAAAGTAAACACCACCAAAGGCGGTAATCCCGTCGTGGCGGCTGATCCTGCTTATTGCACGGGCCACCAGAACATGATGAGCGGCGT
>JBQCEK010000444.1:0-6370 GCA_051960335.1 Sphingomonas sp. | reverse complement strand
CGCGACACTCTCCACTTTCTCCACTTCACATCGATCGCAATCGTCGGATTCGCCGAATCATCCCTGTCGCGATTCCTCCTTCCTCGTCGGGATGACGGTGGCCGATCGCCATGCTAAGCGCGCGGCGCCATGACGACTTACAACTCCGATCTGCTCCGCCTGCTCGACGAGCGCGGCTACATCCATCAGCTCACCGATGCCGCCGGGCTCGATGCGCTTGCGGCGAAGCAGGTCGTGCCGGCTTATGTCGGGTTCGACGCCACCGCGCCGTCGTTCCATGTCGGCAATCTGGTGTCGATCATGCTGCTCCGCCGGGTGCAGCAAGCCGGGCACAAACCGATCGTCATCATCGGCGGCGGCACCACCAAGGTCGGCGATCCGTCTGGCAAGGACGAGGTGCGCAAGCTGCTCGACGCCGAGGGGATCGCCGCCAACATCGCTTCGCTGCGCACCACGTTCGAGCGCTTCCTGACCTTCGGCGACGGGCCCACGGACGCGGTGATCGTCAACAATGACGAGTGGCTCGGCCAGCTCGGCTATATCGATTTCCTGCGCGACGTCGGGCGGCACTTCACGATCAACCGCATGCTGACGTTCGATTCGGTCAAGCTCAGGCTCGATCGCGAGCAGCCGCTGACCTTCCTCGAATTCAATTACATGATCCTCCAGGCTTATGACTTCCTCGAACTTTCGCGGCGCTACGGCTGCCGGCTGCAGATGGGCGGATCGGATCAGTGGGGCAACATCGTCAACGGGATCGAGCTCAGCCGCCGCATCGACGGCGCCGAGCTGTTCGGCGCGACGACGCCGCTGATCACCAAGGCTGACGGCTCGAAGATGGGCAAATCGGTGTCCGGCGCGATCTGGCTCAACGAGGACCAGTTGTCGTCATACGATTACTGGCAGTTCTGGCGGAACACCGACGACCGCGACGTGGGGAAGTTCCTCAAGCTGTTCACCGATCTGCCGCTCGACGAGATCGCGCGGCTCGAATCGCTTGAGGGGGCGGAAATCAACGACGCGAAGAAGGTGCTCGCCGACGCCGCAACCGCGCTGTGCCGTGGTGCGAGCGCCGCTACGGGAGCCGCTGAAACCGCCCGCAAAACCTTTGAAGAGGGTGCGGCCGGCGATGCCTTGCCCAGCCATGCCGTGCCGGACGGCGCGATCGGCATCGTCGATGCGCTGGTCGCGCTCGGGCTCGCCGCGTCCAAGGGCGAGGCAAAACGGTTGATCAAGGGCGGCGGCGCGCGCGTCGATGGCGAGAAGGTCGTCGACGAGACGCTATCCGTAACCGTGGGCGGCGCGCCCGTGCGGGTATCCGCCGGCAAGAAGCATCACGGGATTCTGACGCGGTAGGCGCACGCCCGCCGCAACGCTTTATCAACCAGCTTCGTTGCCGCGCGGTTTACGCCTCCGTTCCTATTTATCGGACATCCCATTCAATGGGAGGGGCGCGAGAATATGGGTGGTTACGGTCGAGCGGCGATGAAGGATGATCGTCTCGTTGCAAGAGACGAAGTGCATTATCGCGCGCGCGGGTTTGGCCCCGATGCGCAACCGCTCAATCTGCTCATCGTCAATATCTCGGCGCTCGGCCTGATGGCGCGGTGCGATGCATCGTTCGACATCGGCGATCGCCTGCGGCTGACGCTGCCCGTTGTCGGGGTGGTCGCTGCCGAAGTGCGCTGGTCGCTGGGCGGCCGCGTGGGATGCCAGCTCGATCAGCCGATCGCGCTCAGCGATTATTACGATCTGCTCGCGACGATGGTGAAGGGCCGCTAGCCCGATCGCAACAGCGCCACGCCGGCATCGCGATCGAACAGATACAGCGCGGTGCGCGCCGCCTGCCCACGATGCCCCTCCAGCCCGCCGTCGCGATCGATCAGCAGGCGGGCGTCGTCATTGGCGATCGGCAACAGCTCGCCCAGCATTTCCGGCGTGGCCAGGCGGAAGCCCGCTTCGCCCGATTGCCGCGTGCCGAGCAATTCGCCCGCACCGCGCAGCCGCAAGTCCTCCTCAGCGATGCGGAACCCGTCATTGGTCTCACGCATCAACGCCAGCCGTGCTCGCGATGTCTCGCTCAACCCGTTCCCGCGAATCAGCAGGCAATTCGATGCCGCGCTGCCCCGCCCCACCCGCCCGCGCAACTGGTGAAGCTGGGCGAGGCCGAAGCGATCGGCATGTTCGATTACGATCAGCGAGGCGTTGGGCACATCGACGCCAACCTCGATCACCGTCGTCGCCACCAGCACGCCGATCCGCCCCGCGGCGAATTGCGCCATGACGGCGTCCTTTTCCGGCCCCTTCATCCGGCCGTGGATCAGGCCGACCGTATCGCCAAAGCGCGCCGCAAGCGTCTTGGCGCGGTCTTCTGCGGCGGCGAGATCGGACTTCTCGCTCTCCTCGACGAGCGGGCATACCCAATAGGCCTGGCCCCCGGCATCGAGATGACGGGAGAGCGCATCGACGACGTCGGACAGCCGATCCTCGGAGATCACGCGTGTTTCGATGGGCTGGCGGCCAGGCGGCATCTCGTCGAGCCGGCTCTGATCCATTTCGCCATATTGCGCGAGCGTGAGGGTGCGCGGGATCGGCGTCGCGGTCATCGCCAGAAGGTGCGGCGGATGCTGGGCCTTGGCTTGCAGCATCATGCGCTGCGCAACGCCGAAGCGGTGCTGCTCATCCACCACGACGAGGCCCAGATCCTTGTAACCGACCGATTCCTGGAAGATCGCATGCGTGCCGACGAGGATGTGGATCGATCCATCGGCAAGCCCCATCAGCACGCTTTCCCGCACGCGACCCTTGTCGCGGCCGGTGAGCACCGCGATCGTCACGGGGACGCCGGCGAGCAAGCGCTGCAGCGTCTCGCCGTGCTGACGGGCCAGGATCTCCGTCGGCGCGAGGAATGCGGCCTGCGCGCCCGCCTCCACCGCGATCAACATCGCCATCGCCGCGACCAGCGTCTTACCCGCGCCGACGTCACCCTGCAGCAGGCGAAGCATCGGCTGACTCTGCTGCAAGTCGCCCTCAATCTCCCTGATCGAGCGCGCTTGCGCGCCGGTCGGCGCATAGGGCAATATCACGGCGTCCCGAAGCCGACCATCGCCGACGAGCGCGCGACCACGGCGCGCGCGTGACGACGCGCGCACCAGCATCAATGCGAGCTGATTGGCGAAGAGTTCATCATAGGCGAGCCGTGCCCGCGCCTTGGTATCGGCGGGATCGGCATGAATACGAACCAACGCGTCGCGCCAGCCGGGCCATTCATGGCGCGCCTTCAGGCCCGGTTCGATCCATTCGGAAAGATCGGGGGCCCGCTCAATCGCCTGGGCCGCGAGCTGGGCCATGCGTCGCGCGGTGAGCCCTTCGGAAAGCGGATAGATCGCCTCGCGGGTCGGCGCATCCGCGGCTTCGTCGATCGGCAGCACATAATCGGGATGGACGATCTGAAGCTCCTGGCCGTACATGTCGAGCCGGCCCGAGACGCGGCGAGGCTCGCCCAAGGGCAACAGCTTCTTCACCCAGCCCGAGTTGCCGCCGAAATAGACGAGGCGGACGATATTGCCCTTGGCATCCGCCGCATGCGCGCGGATCGGCCCGCGACCGGCGCTGACGCGGTAATCGGTCGCCGTCAGGGTGATCGCAATCGTCCGGCCGGCATCCGCCATGTCGAGCTCCTCGCGCGGCACGCGATCGATGAAGCCGGTCGGCAGATGAAACGCCGCATCGATGACGCGAGCGATGCCCAGCCGGTCGAGCGGCTTCGCCAATGCCGGGCCCACGCCTTTCAGCGCGGTGATCTCGGCGAACAGCGGATTGAGGATTTCAGGGCGCATGACTATCTGCATGCTCTACCCCGAGCCGACCGACGCCGCCAGCGTCCGCCGGCTGTTTGCATTTGGAATGATGATGGATCGAGACACGCGCCTCAAACGCCTGCGCTTTCGCGCCTGGCACCGCGGCACCAAAGAGGCGGACCTGCTGATCGGCGGATTCTTCGATGCGCATTCGGCCGATTGGAACGGCGAACAGATCGACTGGTTCGAGTCGCTGCTGGAAGAACAGGATGTCGATATCATGGGCTGGGCGATCGGATCGATCGACGTGCCCACCGCGTTCGACGGGCCGATGATGGCCCAGATGAAGACCGTGGGCTACGTGCCCGTCGCCGAATAACCTTCCTCCCCTTCAGGGGAGGGTCGGGGAGAGGGGCATTCACGCAGCGGCGCCCTCTCGTCCCGCCCCTCTCCCAACCCTCTCCCCTGAAGGGAAGAGGGCTTCAGGAAACAGCATGACCGATCTTGCCAAAATCCTTTCCGCCAAGGAGCCGCTGACGCTGGCGGGCGTGCCGGCCGGGTTCCTGCCGTGGTTGCTCGCCGATCTGGCGCGAGCGGCGGACAAGCGCGCCGTCTTCATCGCCGCCGACGAGGCGGAGATGCGCGCCGTCGCGGCGACGGCGGCCTATTTCGCGCCAGAGCTTGAGGTTTTCGGCTATCCGGCGTGGGAGTGCTTGCCCTACGATCGCGCCTCTCCCACGCTTCGGGTGATGGCCGAACGATTGGCGGCGCTGCACAAGTTGCAGCAGCCAGCGAAAGCGCCGCAGCTGATGGTGACGACGGCCAATGCGGCGAGCCAGCGCGCGTTGACGCCGTTTCGTATCCGCCAGCTCGTCGCGCGGCTGGCGCCGGGCGAGCGCATCGGCCGCGATCGGCTCGCCCAGCTTTTGCAGGCCAATGGCTATGTCCGCGTCGAAACCGTGGCGGATTCAGGTGAATTCGCGGTCCGCGGCGGGCTGGTGGACCTGTTCCCCAGCGGCGAGGAGCAGGGCCTGCGGCTCGATTTCTTCGGCGACGAGATCGAAAGCGTCCGGACCTTCGATCCCGGTGACCAGCGCACGACCGGACGGGTCGACGGCTTCACGCTGCTGCCCGCATCCGAAGCGCTGCTCGACGAGGAAAGCATCAAGCGCTTCCGCAGCCGTTATCGTGAACGCTTCGGGGCGACGGCGACAGGTGACCCACTGTATCAGGCGATTTCGGACGGGCGGCGGCTGGCGGGCATGGAGCATTGGCTGCCGCTGTTCGAGGACAAGATGGCGACGCTGTTCGATCATCTTGGCGAAGGCGCGCTGATCGTTCGCGATTCGGGCGTTCCCGCAGCCAACGAGCAGCGGATGGAAGCGATCGCCGATTACCACGCCAACCGCGTCCGCGCTCAATCGAACGATCCGGGCAGCTATCGTCCGCTTCCCGCCGATACACTCTATCTCGATTCCGACGAGCTCGCCGATCGGACCGCAGCGGCTTGCGTCCACCTGGTGACGCCGTTCCACGAGCCCGAAAGCGCCAGCGTGATCGATTTCGCCGTCGATGGCGCGCGGGATTTCGCGCCGGAGCGCGGCGCCGGCGCAAATGTTTACGAAGCCGTCGTCAAACATCTCACCAAACTACGAAAAGAAAACAAGAAAGCCATCCTGGCGAGCTATTCCAACGGGGCGCGCGAGCGGCTTTCCGGCTTGCTCAGCGATCACGGCCTGAAGAATGCGCGGATGGCCGATGGCTGGCAGGCGGCGCTTGGCCAGGCGGACACGCACGTCACCCTGATCGTCCTGCCGCTCGATCACGGCTTCACGACTCCACACGTCGCGCTGCTGACCGAGCAGGACATGCTTGGCGATCGGCTGGTGCGCCGCGCCAAGCGTCGTAAATCGGCGGACGCGTTTCTTGCCGAACTCGCCGCGCTCTCGCCCGGCGACCTTGTCGTCCATGTCGATCACGGCATCGGCCGCTACGAGGGGCTGACGTCGATCCCGGTTGGTCAAAGCCCGCACGATTGCGTCGCGTTGGAATATGCCGGCGGCGACAAGCTCTACGTCCCGGTCGAGAATATCGACGTGCTGTCGCGCTATGGATCGAGCGAAGACGGTGCCAGCCTCGATCGGCTGGGCGGCGAAGCCTGGCAGCGGCGCAAGAGCCGGATGAAGGAGCGCATCCGCGAAATTGCGGGTGAGCTCATCGCGGTTGCCGCCGAACGCGCCCTTCGTCCCGGCGAGGTCGCCGAGCCCGATGACAGCGCCTATGCCAGCTTCGTCGATCGCTTCCCCTTCGCCGAAACGGACGATCAGGATCGCGCGATCGCCGATGTACTCGGCGATCTCGCGGCCGGTCGGCCGATGGATCGGTTGATCGTCGGCGATGTCGGCTTCGGCAAGACGGAGATCGCGTTGCGTGCGGCATTTGTCGCGGCAATGGCCGGGCTGCAAGTCGCGGTGGTGTGCCCCACGACGTTGCTCGCAAGGCAGCATTACAACAATTTCACCACGCGCTTCGAAGGCTTTCCGCTCAACATCGGCCGTCTTTCGCGGCTC
>JBQCEK010000443.1:0-9578 GCA_051960335.1 Sphingomonas sp. | reverse complement strand
CAGCAGGCGACGACGCTGTCGGGCGGCGAGGCGCAGCGCGTCAAGCTCGCCAAGGAACTCAGCAGGCGGGCCACCGGCAACACGCTCTACATTTTGGACGAGCCGACCACCGGCCTGCATTTCGAGGACGTGCGCAAGCTCCTCGAAGTGCTCCATGCGCTGGTCGAGCAGGGCAACACGGTGGTGGTGATCGAGCACAACCTCGACGTCATCAAGACGGCGGACTGGATCATCGATCTGGGGCCGGAGGGCGGCGTCAAGGGCGGGGAGATCGTCGCTGAGGGCGTGCCGGAGGATGTGGCGCGCGAGCCGCGGAGCTTTACCGGGCGGTATCTGGCGCCGTTGTTGGGGATGGGGGACAAGAACGCAGCGGGTGTGGAGGTTGAGGGTGAGCGGGTGGCGGCGGAGTGAGTAGACTATTTGCTCAACAAAAACGTTGCTACCGATCCGATCACAGCACCAGTAACGCCACTAGCTAAGCCAACCACGACGTTTATGAGATTTCCCAAAGCCTTTTGCCGGCGCTCTTCAAAAAAATCGGCAATCGCAGAAAAATTTGCCCATCGCTCTTCAGACGACATCGCGCGAAATTCAGCAAAGAAGTAATTCATCGTTTGCCCATCACCAATATATTCCGAGCGTTCGCCCTCAGATAGGCTATCGGACATCTCGATGCGGAGCAGCGCTTCATAGAATAGGCTCTTTTTGACTGCGTCTATCGCAGAAGAATCGCTGAACCATGATTTAAAAGAAAAAATATTCTTCTTTGGTTCGTCCTTGCGAAGAAGAATCTTGGATTTTTCGGTTATCTCGAAATGATGATCGATTAATTGCGACCTCAATTCGCTAAGCTGATAAAATAGCGAGAGGGTTGAGATTAAATTGGATGCAACGAGTGCGTCAAGAAGCGCGGTACCGGCAGAAACATTAAGCTCTATTAGAGAATAACCGTCTCTATTTGGAGAAACATCTTCTAGGCGAACGAACTCATCCAAGTCGTGTTCAACAATTGAAAAATTTGCGTGAAACGGACTGGGTCCCACGCAATCGCACCTAAAGCCTTCTGTGCTTAGCTTATTTGCAAGATATTTTCTAATCGATACCACAGCTATCGCCGGTTGTGCGTCCCCTTCTTCTTCAGGCCAGTCGTAAGAAACAAACATCAATGGCATTTCGTATCCGTATACAACGTCTACGTGGACCATCTCGACGTCACTTACGGAGCCAAAAGAGCGCTGCATCCGGAATGGAATGAAAATATCAAAAGAAAATTTTGATCCGTCATGTAAAATTGGAACTAACGCATCAGCGTCGTCGCGTTGGAGAGTCAAAATTCCTCCAAACGCTGGACCAGAAAATCCGCTGAACTCTATATTACTGACGTTTTCTACTTTTTCTAGGCGACCTCTAAGATCCACCAGAAATCGCTCCCGGTCGAACTCTCTCCCAGTAACCTCGTCATCATAACCGAAATAGACGCAACCTGCTCCAAAGACCTTCATGCCTTTTGTCCCCCACGAACCGCTGCGAGCTATTCATACTCTCGTCTCAATTCTTCCCACTCTGCAATCGCAGCGGCATATTTCCGAGAAAAGATTTCCTGCTCGTTTCCCCGGAGCGGATTGTCGCGAATGGAAAATGTTTGCCCTCTGATGACATCAAGAACACGAATTTCCTGGGGATCAACGGTAGGTAGCGCTTCAGATAATAACCAAAGCGCAAGCCTAGCAGCCTCGTCATTCAAAACTGGATCAGGAGAAAAATATGGATAGACGAAGTGGTTTTCTCCAGCCGCATCACGAACCGATAGAATATTATCAATTTTGACTTCTGCATCGATTCCCGGGAAAGGAAACCTCGTCTTTAAGGCCTTAGCCGGACGATACGGTTCATTGTGCCACCGCCGCCGATCATTCCACCAAAGGAGAAATCCGTCGCGCAATCTTGGGTATAGGTTAGCGCGACGGTAGTTTGCTGCTAAGCGATTATCGGTCGCCGTATGCAAATCGTGGTTCACGGGGTCGAAAACGTGCGCTTTGGCATCAGACCAGAACGGCACATAGAAATCGCCGCCAGCCCCACTTTCCCCGGCTTCTCTCGAGATTTCTTCGCGGATATCGCTGCGTAGCGCTGAAATGCGCCGATTGGGCGCTGAATAGATAATTTTGAGAAGCTTCCTAAGGTGTATTGTTTTAAGTGACATTGCCCCCTCCAAGCCCCTTAAATTACTGGCAGAGTAACCTCTAAGGATATTTCAGGCAACTTGCCCGACGCGGGAGTAAATCCCGCGTCGTCGGTCGGCGCTCGCAGCGCCGCCGGCCGGCCCCGCCTAGTGCGCGCTTTTTTAGCTTCGCTAAAAAATTTGCCGGCGGGGCTTTCCTACAGCCCCCAATCCTGCATATAGAGACGGTCCTGTTTTGTTCTCATGGGGAGAGAACGTCATGGACACCGCATGCACCACCACTTTGCCGGCGCTCGCCGATCGCAGCCAGCGTTATGACGGCTGGACGCCCGATCGGCAGCGCGCGTTTCTCGAAGCCATTGCCGAAGGCCACACCGTCGCGTCCGCCTGCGCGCTGGTCGGTATGGCGCCGTCCTCGGCCTATGCGCTGCGCCGGCGCGCGGCCGGGGCCGGCTTCGCGCTCGGCTGGCGCGCCGCCAATCTGCTCGCGCGCGAGAAGGTCGCCGATACGCTCCTCGCCCGCGCGATCGACGGGCAGGTCGAAACCGTCACCCGCGCCGACGGCGAGACGATCACCCGCCACCGCTACGACAACCGCCTCGCCTCGACGATGCTCGCCCGCCTCGATCGCTTCGCCGACCGCGAAACCGGCGAGGCGACGCATCAGGCCGCGCGGCTGGTCGCCGCCGAGTTCGACGGCTTCCTCGATCTGATCGACCGCGATGAAGGCCCGGCGCGCACCGGCGTCTTCCTCGCCGCGCGCATCGCCGGCGACGCGGTCGATCCCGATCTCGGCGCTGTCCTGTCGCTCGCCCGCGCCGATCGCTGGCTGCGCACCGGCCGCGGCGCGGCGTGCGAAGTCGATGTCGCCGATCTCGATCCCGACACCCGCGCTCACTGGACCGCCGAGCAATGGGCCCGCGCCGAAGCCGCCGGCCTCGTCGCCTTCACCGCCCCGGCCGAAACCGCGCAACACTCTCCACTTTCTCCACTTCAGCCCGAAGAAGACGTACCGGTGTGGTGGGACGAGGAGGATCACGAATGGCGCACCCGCTTCGCTCCGCCTCCCTTTTTCGATGGAGAGCAGGACGGCGAATATGGCAATTTCGACTATTCGCGCACGCTTACCTACGATGAGGAGGATGCGCTGGAGGCGAGCCGCCAGAGCGAGCTTGCCGCTCGCCAAGCCGCCGGCGGGCCCGAACGCGACGCCTGGTTCGCCGCGCTGCCCGGCGATTGGGCCCCGCGCGTCCGGCCATCGTCGCTGCCGGTCGATCTCGATCCGTGCGAAAGCGAGGATGCGCCCGATGGCGCGCCTGGTGGAGACGCTCCGTCCGCCCCGGCGTCGCCCGATGCGCGCGCTGCCGCCGTTGATTCAGCGTCTCCGCCGGCGATCGAATGCCCGGATGAGCCGGAGGAGACCGACGAGCCGGACGAGCCGGGCGATCCGGTCGCCGGGAACGTCGGGCCGCGCATTTCGTTTTTATCGCCATGACCCAGAAACGAGACAGTCACGGCCGCTTCAAGGCCGATCACCATAAACGCAACCTCGCGATCGGGGCGGCCACCACCGTCGGCGCCGTCGCCGGCCTGGTCGGCGCGGCGCTTCGCTTCGGCCTGCTCGATCGTCTGTTTCCCGCGCATGAGGGGCATGCCGCGCCCGATCTCGCCGAAGGGCAGCCCCGGCCGGATGGGTCCGCCCGCGCGCCTTATGATTTTCGGCCCGATCCCACTGCCGCCGTACCGTCGAGCGAGCGCGAAGCGCTGCGGCCGGCATCGGTCAATTGATCTAATCACGCCGCGCGCCTTACATTCGCACGCGAAGTGCGCTATGTAGGGCGTGCTACAGTCGCACATCGACGGTTATCGGCGCTTTGCGGCACCCTTCTCCTTCTTTCCCTGCACCGCGGCACGGGCGTGCCGACACTCGGTCCGCCCTACGAAAAGAAGGACTACCCAAATGGCCACCACTGGCACCGTCAAATTCTTCAACGCCGACAAGGGCTATGGCTTCATTGCGCCCGATGGCGGCGGCAACGATGCGTTCGTTCACATCACCGCGGTCGAGCGCGCCGGCATGCCGACGCTCAACCAGGATCAGCGCGTTTCGTACGAGCTGGAACAGGATAAGCGCGGCAAGATGTCGGCTGTGAACCTTCAGCCGGCTGATTGATCGGCACGGCGGACGGCGGCCCCCTGATTGCGGGGCCGTCGTCTTCGTGCGCTTGTGTTTCTCCAGCCTCGAAAGGTCCGCCGATGGCCGATATGCCAGAATTCTACCGCACCCGCGCCGCCGCAGAGCATGCCAATGCCGAAGCCGCGACGCTAGATAATGTCCGCGATCGCTGCGAACGCGCCGAGGCCGCCTGGACTCAAATGGCCGAGCGCGCCGAGCGGACCCAGAAACAGCGCGAGGCCCGCGAAGGCGTCGCCGCCCGTCTCGCCGATGAACGCGCGGCCGAGGCCGTCGAAGCCGTCGGATCGTTCTGACGCGCTAGAAATTCGCCCGCCGCGTCAGCCGGGCGCGCAGGTCGGCCATGCCGATCTCGCCGATCGCCTTGGCCCGGTCCTCGGCGGTCAGCACCGCCGCCAGATGCTTCAGGATCTGCGTGGCCAGGTCGAAATTCTGCAGCGTTGCGGGATGGCGGTGGATCACCGCCGGCTCGTCGGCCAGATCGTCGCCGATCGTCTCGATCAGCCGGGCGATATAGCCCAGTTCCTCGGCCACGCGCTGCTCCAGCATCCCGCTCGCCGCCGCCGCCGCCGGGGCTGCGTCCGCCGTCACCTGTTCGGTCGCGGGGGCAGGGGAGGATAGCCCGGCGCGCACCGCCGCCTGCATCGCGTCCACCTGCGCCTGGTCACGCGGCGTGCTGATGCCCTTCGCCCAGTGTGCGATCGCCACGCGCCGGTCGAATTGAACGCCGCACTTGCCCGCGCCGCGCCACATCACCGTCGCGCCCACCGCCAGCGCCGCGCGCCGCAGCGTCAGCCGCTCGCCCACCTGCGGCAGCAACTGTCCCTCGATCAGCGCGCCGCTCTCGGAAAGATTGCGGATGCGCACCGGCCCCGCCACGTCGCCCTCGATCGTCGCGGCGAGCAACAGGTTGGTCCGCGGCGCCCGCGGCTGCTGCGCGTCTCCCTGTTCCTCACTCACCACGGTTGCGACCCGATGTTCCACTCTTTTTGCCTTAGAGCGCTTTTTGGCGGCTGGCGGAAGCCTTGCGGTCGATCAAGCCGCGCAAATGCGCGGCCAGCGCCGCCGCATTCGCTTCCCAGGTGAATTGCATCGCTCCGCGGCGCACCGCGTCCTGCGGCGGCGGCGCGGCGATCAGCTCGGCGATGGCTGCTGCAAAGGCACCCGCCGTGCGATCGACGATCCGTCCGAATGTCGCCTCGGTCACCACTTCCCGCGCCCCGCCGACATCGGTGACGACGATCGGCGTGCCGCAGGCCAGCGCCTCCACCCAGACATTCGCCAGCCCCTCCGATGCCGATGCCAGCGCCATCACGTCCGCCGCCGCCATCAGCGCCGGCAGTTCGGCATGCGGCACCGATCCCAGCAGCCGCACCCGATCGCCGATCCCCAGCCGCGCAATCTGCTTTTCCAGCTTCGGTCGGTCAGGTCCGTCGCCGGCAATCAGCAATGTCGCGCCCGCAAGGTCGCTCAGCGCATCGATGATCAGCGAATGCCCCTTGCGCTCGATCAGCGCGCCGACGGAAACGACCAACGGTCCCTGAACGCCGAGCTTCGCCTTGCCCACGGTTCGATCCGCCGGTGCGAATGCCGTCAGGTCGACGCCCGTGTGATGCACAAGGATACGATCTTCCGCGACGCCCAGCGCCATCAGGTCGTCTCGCATCGCTGCGGAAACCGCGAGCAACCCATCGGCGCGCCGGGCGGCGTGGCGAACCTGCCCCCCCGTTGCGCCGCGACCCCAGAAATGAACGTCCGCGCCGCGCGCCTTGATCGAAACCGGCACGCCATATCGCTTGCCGAGCGCGATTGCGGCGGGGCCGTCGGGAAAGAAGAACTCGGCGTCGATCACGTCGAATGCGAATTCGGCGCGAAGCCGGTCGATCACGGGCGTCAAGGCGCGGAGCAACGCCGCGACATGAAAGCGACCGCCCGTGCCGGGGATCGTCGCGAACCGCGGCCGCCGGATGTCCAGCCCTTTCCAGCACTCACGCTCGGGCTGCGCGGCGAGCGCGTCATATCGATCCAATCGTCGGAAGGGAAAGATCGGCAGGCCGATCGGCGCGATGACCTTCATCTCGATCGCGGGAAGCCGGGCGAGGCCAAGCGTCTGGCGCTCCACGAACACGCCGAAATTCGGCCGGCTGGCGTCGGGAAACAAGGTTGAAAGGGTCAACACGCGGAGCATCGCGCAATGCTAATGAGATAAGGTTAAGGGGACTTTAGGAAGCTGCGCTTGCCGCGCTAATCATTTGCCGCGCGAATGGCCGCGCCGGCGACAAACGGCGCGCCGGCGATCAGGAGGAGGCTGACCGCGCCGAGCAGCTTGAGCGCCGCTGGCCCCCCCTCGAGCGAGCCTGCGCCGAAGATCAGCAAGGGAACTGCAAGCGGCAGCATTACGATGCCGGCAAGCGCGCTCGCGCCGCGCAAGCCGGCGACGAGGGCGGCGGTGGTGACCGCCAGCCCGGCAAGCCCCGGCGTGCCGATCAGCAGCCCAAGCTCCACCAGACCCAGCGTCGAGGCCGGCAGATCGAGCAGGCCGGCGGCGATCACGCTGGCGAGCATCAACGGCGGCGCGAAGGTTAGCCAGTGCGCCACCATTTTCGCACCGGCCACAGCCGCCATGCTCGCGCCGCGGACGGCGAGTTGGTCGAACATGCCGCTCTCCAGATCCGGCGCGATCAACCGTTCGACCGGCAGCAACGCCGCGAGCAGCGCCGCCGCCCAGATCACGCCGCCGCCGATCCATGCAAGCAAGGCCTGGTCCGGGCCAACCGCGAAGGGGAACAGGATAGTAGCGAGCAGAAAGAAGGCGATCGGCAGGGCGGCTCCGCCACTCGACCACGCGCGGCGGGTGTCGCGAAGAATGAGTGCGCCGAAGACGCTCATGGCTCAATCCCCAGCGCAATAGACAAGGCGCCGGGCCATCTTGTGGGCAGGTGGCTTGCGATCAGCGCGATTCCGCCGTCGGCGCGATGCTTCGCAACGAGTGCTTCGAAGATGTCGAGCGATCGATCGTCCAGGCCGTTGGTCGGCTCATCGAGTAGCCAGATCGCGGCGTCGCTTGTCACCACGCGAGCGAGCGCCGCCCGGCGGCGCTGACCCGTCGACAGCATTCGTACCGGGACGTCGGCGAGTTCGGCGAGGCCGAGCGCCACCAGCGCGGGCAGCGCCGCCGCGCGCTGGCCGTCGATGGCGGACCAGAATTCGATCGCGCGGATGAGCGACAGCTCGGGATCGAGCGCGCTGGCTTCGGTGAGCAGCGCGATCGACCCAGTCCTGTCGATCTCGCCGGCAGCCGGCCGCAGCAGCCCCGCGGCGAGCCGGAGCAGGGTGGATTTGCCGCTGCCATTGGGCCCGGTAATCAGCGCCGCATCGCCGGGAGCGAGAGAGAAGCTCAGATTCTCGAAAAGCAGGCGTCCCGCCCTGACGGCGGCAACGCAATTGAAGACGAGGCGTGTCCTCATTGCGTTGCACGCTGCCCCTTGCCCCGTCATGCTGACCTGCATAGGCCGGACGACGCGTTGACGGCAAGGAGAGAGCGATGGTCGATCAATTGAGCGAGGCCGAGCGTGCCGATGCGCTGGATGGCTTGCCTGATTGGGATTATGACGATGCGCGCGACGCGATTTCGCGCAGCTTCGTCTTTGCCGATTTCAACGAAGCCTTCGGGTTCATGACGCGGGTGGCGCTGATGGCCGAAAAGGCGGATCATCACCCGGAATGGAGCAACGTGTGGAACCGGGTGGAAATCACCCTGACCACGCATGACGCCGGCGGGCTTTCCGGTCGCGATATCGAACTGGCGGAAGCGATCGAAACGCTGATCGATTAGCCGCGCCGGCTCCTCCCGGCGAGATACTTCAGCCGGTTGCCTGCTCCGCCAACGGCGGGACGCCAGCCGCCGCCGGGACATCCTGAGGCAGACCCTGCGCGGCGATGGCGTTTTCGAGTCCGATCCGCGCCATATCGAGCCCGATCCCCACATCCAGCAACGCGAGCGCGTCCGCATCTTTCAGATCGGCGACGACGCGAGCGTGCAGCGCATATAAAGAATCGAGCATGTTTTCTTTATAGCACGAATAAGGGCCAGTAGCAGCCGTGAGCGCGACGCTAATGCTCCGATTTGAAGGTTACTTCGAGCCATTGCTCGACCCGCTCCGAAACCCCCGGAGTCAGCGTAAGCCAGGTGAAGCGGTGATCCTGGCTGTCCGGCCGGCGCACGACCAGCCCGCTTGTCTCCAGCTTGCCGATCCACCGCAGCGCCGTCGTGCTGGGGACGGCGGCGGCGATACACGCGCTCGAGATCGACACGGGGCGCCGTTCGGCCTGGGCAACGTATAGCGAAAGAAGGATGTCCCACGCTGGTTCGCCGAACAGATCGGCGGGAAACAGCGTCTCGCGCCGCCGGCGAGCCTTCAGATATTTGCGGGCGCGATTGACCATATCGTCATTGGCAGCCGCCGGCTCCGGCAGGATGGCGCCATCGCCATGCCCTTTTCCGCGATCGATCGCCGATCTGACGGCAGCGCCCAAGGCGGCGGCAAGCTCGGCCACGTCAGCGGCGCCGCCGCCGGGAACGGTGCGTTCGCTCACGATCGGCCTCCCAATCGAGAATCACGCCGAATAGCAGCACGATGAGCTTGGGCACCGACCAAACCGATTCCATCAGGAAATAGACTCGATAGCCGTAGGCGGTGACCAGCATCGCCTCGAAATGGGCGGCGACGGTCAGAACATGAAACGCCGTAATCCAGATCGGCCAGTATCGTTTGCTGTTGAGGGTTACTGCAAGCAGACCGACGAGCAGCGCGATATCGATCACCATCACCGGGATTTGCGGATGGTTCCAGTGGGGGTTGATTGCAAAGGCGACGCGCGTCGCGCCGACTGCGAGAAGGTAGAGAAATGCGATCCATCGGCCGTCCTTTCCGCCGAGCAAAGCGGCGGTTCCGCAGCTGATTATCATCAGCGCCATGAAGAGGGGTACGATCACCGAGTCCCGGCCCTGGCCTAACGATGCCCGGAGAGATCGGTGGTGTTCACGAGAGCGTCAGGCGATCACGCCCGGGGCGTTTTTCCGGTAGCCGGCCCGCTTCTCGACTTGGGCGGACGGCATTTGCGGGCACCCTTCGAGCAGATCGGCAAAGCCGTATTCGCGCGCCACGCTGTGCATGATGGTGATCGATTGCTGGAACGATC
>JBQCEK010000442.1:0-3276 GCA_051960335.1 Sphingomonas sp. | reverse complement strand
GTCTTCTGCGTTGTCTCAAGGTCGCGCGAATGCTTCCGGAAGTGTCGGTAGTTGTGGGTGACGAGGACTAAGCCACCCTCTCGGCATGCCGCCGCGACGACAGGATCAGCGGAGCCCCGAAGCATAGCATCCCGCAGTCTTGTCAGATCATGACCCGCCGCCCTGATTGCCTCGCCGACCGAATCCGCCACGTCTTCATCGGTAAAAAACGGGATCGGGCCACGCGGCCCCATTAAGCAGCGACCGCCCCGTTGAAGTTGATCGCCGCCTCGACATCCTCCTTGGTGAGGGTCGGATACTCCTTGCGGATCTGTGCAATTGAATATCCTGCGGCGGCGAATTCCTGAATCACCTTCACCGGGATACGCGTGCCCGCGATCACCGCCGCACTGCGGTTGACGAACTTCGTTTTCACGACCCGACCGCGTTCGCCATCGTCGCGCTTGGCGTTCAGCTGCGCGACATCCGAGCGAGTATCAGAGATCACCACCTCAAGAGGAATGTCGGCGACATACTGGTTAGTGGTCACCTCGCGCTTCGTCAGCGTCTCGGGGTCGTTGAAAACCACCTTACGCCGAAAGACATAGAGCGTGGTGGCCGTCCATTTGTCGTCGCCAAGGTGCGCGAGCTTGTCGGCGGTCTTGCGCAGCTCAGGCATGCTCACGCCATGGACGTTCCGCAGCTTGTTCAGCACCCTCAGCGTGACCAAATCCTTGAAGGAGTAGATGTGGCTGTATGGCGCGCGGCTGTCCTCCAGTGTGAACTCCGCTGCGAGGAATCCGGTGCGATGCCACCGACGCAGCTGGGCGCGCGTGACGCCGGTCAAGCGTTCGACCTGTTCCTCGCTAAAGGCGCCGATGACGTTTTCGTGATCCACGCCGAAACTCTAGGCGGCCGATCCTTGATACACAATGATCGGGATCGATATTAGGTCGTGAACCCATAAAGCAGTGTGGTCAGGCGGGCGTGACGCCCTTGCGGGTATAAAAGCCTGCCCAGCCATCTGGTTCGGGATTTTCAGCGGCATAACGCCTCTTGGCATCGAGGGTCTTGCGCTTGAACCAGTCGTTGAACTCGACCCAATAATCCTCACCTCGGCCCATACGCCAACCGATCGAGCCTAGCGGAATCTCGGGGTATTTCTGCCACGGTGGGATCATGGGCCCATAGTATCATCATCTTCGGGGGCTTCCAGAGATTGCGAAAAGCTGAGTCAGGCTCCGCATGAGCCGATATGACCTGACCGACTTCGAGTGGCGCGTGATCGAGCCGCTGTTGCCCAATAAGCCGCGAGGCGTGCCGCGCGTAGATGATCGCCGCGTGCTGAACGGCATCTTCTGGGTGCTGCGGTCCGGAGCACCCTGGCGCGACCTGCCCGAGCGCTACGGCCCGCGCACCACCTGCTACAACCGCTTCGTGCGATGGCGGAAGGCGGGTGTGTGGAACCGGCTGATGGGGTTTCGCCCCCATCTGGGTGGCTAGCTAACAAACATCGCCTCAACGATCGCCTGCATCAATACGCCGCGAGGCACCGGAACGCTGACCGACACATAGGTTGGATTGTGGGCCAGGCGCGTTCCGTAGAGGCTGATCCACTGCCGACCATGCTGGCGCCACGCCCGCTGCAACGCTGGCACCGGCATCAACAGGCAGGTCCCAGCCGGCGCAAAGGCATAGGCGATGAAGTCGCAAGCCAGTGGCTTCTGCACCCAACCCGGCACCTTTCGCGCCTCGTCCGACCAACGCTCCAAGAGAACGTCGGGCCAATCCTCGGTGCGCACCTTTTCGTCCACGGTATAGGTTCGACCACAGGCAAGGGTCAGCAGCCTATCAATTCCGCCGCGTTGTGCCCAACCATCCTGCCGGACTGAGACCGCCGAGGCGAGCGTCGGGAAGGCGCTTCGGTAGATAGGCAGCCACCAGTCGGCATCGATATAATAGTTGGCCACTGCCATGCTGTCGCGGAAGCGATGTATCCGCGGCTGGCCGGACAACCGATTGTGACGGAGGGCTGGCCACGGGCGCGGCAGCTTTTGCGGTGAGTTGCGACTAGATGTCGTCGATGTATTCGCGGTCGTGACCGTCCTCCCAGTCTTCGCGGGTGTCCTCTAAATCCGGATCGCCATCGATCTCGTCCATGCGATCGATCATGCGCTCGGTGAGCCGTGCCAGGCACGAGCGGGGCATGGACGGTATCGCTGCGAGGATCGCGGCGGGATCGACGGGAGTATGCCGCCTCACCCAGCTTCGACGTCGCCAACGCCGCCATTGTGCTGGCCGACAGCGGGGAGCAGAAGCACGGTTGAGGTTACGGCTCACGCGCTCACCTCCCCGCATTGGCGGTCCCGGATAGCCCGCCTTATTGCGAGTTGACGCGCTGGATTGCCAACGACCTGCGCCATGACGTGAGCCAGTTGCTCATCATTGCAATCGCCGACGAACAGGTTCAGCCGGCCCTCGGCGGTAAGCGCGTAGCCGCCACCGATCTCGGTGAACCCCTGAAGCCACGCTCTGGGATCGAAGCCGCTCATCATCGGGCGCCTGAGCCGGCAAGCCGAAGCGCATCGTGCAGCAGGGATGTCAGCGGGGCGTCTGCGCCAAACTCGCTTTCATAGATCGCGATCTTTTCGGCCAATGCCGCCGTGTCGGGGGCCGGCTCTTCCAGAAGATTATGAAGGACCGTCTCGTGTTCCTCGCACAGCACGCCGCTCCGGCCCTGCCAATCGGGATAAGCCGGATCATCAAGGCAGGGTTCACCGTCGCAATGGTCGCTGAAGCGTAGCGAGAGGGCGTGATAGTTGGTGACTCGGCTGTTCCATGCGTCGCGAGCGGACGCGACGGTGACTACAGTTCCTTTCGCCGCAGCGGCACCGATGCCAGCTATGCCGACGGATGCGGCAAGGCGGATTGCGTCTCGACGGGATGTGCTTGCCATGATCAGCACTCCCCACCGAGAAGGCGCCGCATGTCGGCAACTGTCTGCTGCACAAAGGCCCATGACCATGACGGAGTCGAGCCCGTGCTTTCCTCGCTGGCGATGATCTTATTCAGCTTGAACAGGAGCGCCTTTCCGTTTGGCGCGGGAATCGCCATCAAGGCGGACATCGCATCAACTTCTGCGTCGCAGGCTGCGTCAGCGACTTTATCGAGATCGCTGTCATCCGGATTAGCGTCTGCCAAATGGCCTACTTCGGCATGCTTCGCTTGTGCTACGAGGAAAGCGTCGAAAGCACGCGACCAAGCATCCTCGTTCGCTCGATTGCGACCGGAATTTTT
>JBQCEK010000441.1:0-5411 GCA_051960335.1 Sphingomonas sp. | reverse complement strand
TGGCCGAACAGCAGCGCCTCGAGCATCGTCTCGGGTAGGGCCGCGCAATTGACCGCGATGAACGGCCCGTCACGCCGCGTGGAATTGAGATGGATGGTGCGCGCCAGCACTTCCTTGCCGGTGCCGGTGGGGCCGTTGATCAGCACGGTGATGTCGGCGGCGGCGACACGCTCGGCCAGCGCATAGAGCGCCAGGCTCTCGGGATCAGCGGCGGTCGGCACTTCGGGGCCGGCGAGCAAGGCGCGGGCGAAGCCGTTGCCGACGGCGGCGTCTTCGCTGCCGAAGGCGATTCGCGCCGGGTTGCCGTCGTGCGACGGCTGCACCAGCCGGCCGTCATTGCCCACGATCACGGTGCGCGCCGGCGCCGGCGGCGTCTCGCCCTCGGCAATCAGGAAAAGATCGCCCGGACCGGGGCGGCCTTCCTCGAACGAGCCGATGGTGAAGCCTTGAGCGCGCAGCGACGAGACGAGCGCATACTTCTGGCGCAGCACCGCTGCGGACGGGAAAATCGATCGCATTGAAACCCCCCAGGCAGACGGAGAATCACCCCCGCTGCACAAGGCTCAATTGCCGCATGCGTGGTAAATGAAACGTGAAGATTTGCCGGCAACCGGCAAATTCTTGCCTCCCGCGCCGTTGCACGGCTGCAACAATGCCGCTCGCCCCTCGCCTGCGGCACTGAAAAAAATGATTCCGCTAAAGCTGGTTGGAAGCCGGTCGTTACCTCCTTTGGCGGCTCGGCCCTTCGCTTAGGGGGCGGCGGGGATCGCCAGCTACGAACGGAGATCGGACAATGACTGTTATCGGAACCAATATCGCCGCTCTGCGCGCGTCGAACGCCAATACGTCGGCGTCGATGAGCCTGCAGACCAGCATGGAACGCCTGTCGACCGGCAAGCGCATCAATTCGGCCGCGGACGATGCCGCCGGCCTCGCCATCTCGAACTCGATGACTTCGCAGATCAACGGCATGAACCAGGGCATCCGCAATGCCAACGACGGCATTTCGATGGCCCAGACGGCCGAAGGCGCGCTCGACGAAGTCGGCAACATGCTGCAGCGCATGCGCGAACTGACCGTCCAGGCGTCGAACGGCACCTACAGCTCGGGCGATCTGACCAACATGCAGTCGGAAATGACCGCGCTGAAGACGCAGATCACCAGCGTTCTGAAGAACACCCAGTTCAACGGCCAGAACCTGTTCGACGGCACTGCCGGTTCGGCTGGCGACGGCTCGGTGACGATCCAGGCCGGCGCGAATGCGTCCGACACCGTCACGCTCGATCTGTCGACCGATCTGACGACCGATACGTCCATCACCACGGCAACCGCCGTAAACGTGACGTCGCTCGCCGGTGATGGTTCGGAACTGGGTCAGTTCGACACGGCGATCCAGAAGGTCGCCAGCACGCGTGCCGGCCTCGGCGCCGCGCAGAACGCGCTGCAGTCGGCGGTCAACAACCTGACCAGCGACTCGACCAACCTGACCGATGCGCGCAGCCGCATCGAGGACGCGGACTTCTCGGCCGAGACGACCAATCTCGCCAAGGCCCAGATCCTTACCCAGGCGTCGACGGCGATGCTCGCCCAGGCGAACCAGAGCCAGCAGAGCGTGCTGAAGCTGCTTCAGTAATCAAGAGTACGGCCCCGGCGCCGCCCCCCAAAAGGGTGTCGGGGCCGACCGGCTCTCCCGCTGCGAGCGGGGGCGCATAGAGAGAACCCCGGCAGCCACGCGGCCGCCGGGGTTCTTTTTCGTTCAAGCGTCTTCGCGCTGCCGCGTTGGATAGTCGGTATAACCTTCTGGGCCGCGGCTGTAGAACGTCGCCATATCGGGCGCGTTGAGCGCCACCCCGGCGCGCAGGCGATCGGGCAGATCGGGATTGGCGAGGAACGTCCGGCCGAAAGCGATCGCATCGGCAACGCCCGAATCGAGCGCCGCCTGCGCGTTCTCGGCACCAAAGTCCTGGTTGAGAACCAGCGGCCGCGAAAACACCTCGCGCACCGCCGGTGACACTTTGGGCTGTTTGGTGCGGCCGAACGTCCCTTCCGGCCCGGGCTCACGCAATTCGAGGAACGCGATGCCGATCTCGTCCAGCGCTTTTGCCGCCGGCACGAAGACGCTTTCGGGGTCGCTGTCCTTCACGCCCTGCGTGTCGCCATTGGGCGAGAAGCGAACCGCGGTGCGATCCGCGCCCGCCACCGAGGCGATCCGCTCGACAACCTCGCGCAGCAGGCGAATCCGATTGTCGGGCGAGCCGCCATAAACGTCGTCGCGGAAATTGGCCCCGTCACGGAGGAATTGATCGATCAGATAGCCATTCGCGGCATGGAGTTGCACGCCGTCGAAGCCGGCCACGAGGGCATTTTTCGTCGCACGCTCGTAATCGTCGAGCAGCCGCGGAATCTCGGCGATATCGAGCGGCCGCGCCTCGCCATAAGGCTGCTTGCCGTCATAGGTATGCGCTTCGCCGGGCGCGGTCGTCGCCGAAGACGAGACAGGCTTTTCGCCGCCTAGGAACGACGGATGGACGATCCGCCCCATGTGCCACAATTGCGCGAAGATGCGCCCACCGGCATCGTGCACCGCCTTGACGACGGGCTTCCAGCCCTCGGTCTGCTCGTCGGTCCACAGGCCGGGCGCAAACGGCCAGCCCAATCCCTCGCGGCTGATCCCGGTCGCTTCGGAGATGATCAGCCCGGCGCTGGCGCGCTGCGCATAATAGTCGCCCATCAATTCTACCGGCATATGCTCACGAGTCGCTCGACCGCGAGTAAGCGGCGCCATCAGGATACGATTGGGCGCCGCGATAGCGCCGAGCTGGATGGGATCGAAAAGGCTTGGCATCGGGTTTCCTTTTGCTACGCGTCTGCGCGCCAGATAGGGGGCGACAGTCTCAGATGCACGCGCGCGACGCTTCAAGAAAAACTTCGTCTTCGCAAACCGACACACGCGCGATCGCCGCGCTGGTCGTCGCCAATGCCGCGCTCGCCTTCGGCCCGTGGTTCGTCCGGATGGCCGATGTCGGCCCAGTGG
The DNA here is from genome assembly GCA_051960335.1 of Sphingomonas sp. Classification (GTDB taxonomy): domain Bacteria; phylum Pseudomonadota; class Alphaproteobacteria; order Sphingomonadales; family Sphingomonadaceae; genus Sphingomonas. The sequence continues at coordinate 2,377 of JBQCEK010000441.1, read as the reverse complement.
CGACCGGATTCTGGCGCATTGCGCTGGCCGTCCCGTTGCTGTTCGCGGCCGCCTTCGGCAGCGGTTGGCGGCCGCACGCGCTGGGCCGCGGTCTCTGGGGAGGCCTGGTGCTCGGCGGATTGTGCTTCGCCGCCGATCTGGGGAGCTGGCACATCGGCATCCTGCGAACCACGCTCGCCAATGCGACGCTATTCGGAAATTCGGCGACGCTTTTCTACCCGATCTACGGCTTCCTTGCCGCGCGCGCATTGCCCAGCCGATTGCAGGCGCTGGCCCTGTTGCTTGCCGCGATCGGCGCGGCGCTGCTGATGGGGCGATCCTACGAGATGTCATCGCGCAATCTCGTCGGTGATCTTCTGTGTCTGTTCGCGGGCATGCTCTACACCGGCTATTTCGTCCTCATGGCCCGCACGCGCGCGGTTCTGGCGCCCCTGCCGGCGCTTGCCTTGTCCTCATTGGCAAGCCTGGCGCCGCTGCTGTTGTTCGCGCTGGCGCTGGGCGAGCGGGTGTGGCCGCATCATTGGGGGCCGCTGATCGGCGTCGCGCTGGCCAGCCAGGTGCTCGGCCAGGGGATGATGATCTATGCGCTCGGCAAATTGTCTCCGCTGGTCGTCGGCATCGGCCTGCTGACCCAGCCGATCGTGGCCGGCGTTATCGGATGGTTCATCTACGGTGAAACGCTTGGCGTCGCCGATCTGATCGGCGCCGTGCTGGTCGCTGTCGCGCTGGTTCTGGTTCGCCGCCGGGCACCGGAGCCCGTGCAGCTTGCGCCGATCGGTGCGCAGACTAGAGTGGGCTCATGATTGCAGCAGACGCCACGCTAGACGAAATTCGCTGCGGCCTCGCGCCGCGGCTTGCAGAAAATGCTGCGTTCGATGGCTGGAATGAGTCCGCTATCCTGTCGGCGGCGAAAGCCGAGGGCGTCGATCCAGACGTCGCCGCCCTCGCTTTTCCGGGCGGGGCAATCGACATGATCGCGGCCTGGTTCGCGCATATCGATGCCGAGATGGAAGCCCGCGTCCCCGACGAAGCGCTGGCCGGCATGAAGATCCGTGAGCGGATCGCCGCGCAGGTCGAGGCCCGGCTCGACGCGCTCGCTCCCGATCGGGAGGCGCTGCGCCGCGCGCTGACGTTGCTGGCGATGCCACAGAACGCGGTTCGCGCGGCCCGGCTCGGCTGGCATGCCGCCGATCTGATGTGGCGCCGCGCGGGCGACACCGCGACCGATTACAACCACTATACCAAGCGCACGATCCTAGGCGGCGTCTATGCCGCGACGATCGCCGTCTTCCTGGACGACGAGAGCGAAAACCACGCCGATACGCGGGCGTTTCTCGATCGTCGGATTGACGGCATATTGCGCTTTGAAAAGGCCAAGGCGCGCTTCACCAGGCGCCGCGATCATCTGCCCAGCCTGTCGCGCTTCATCGGCCGGCTGCGCTATCCGGTAGTGTGACAGCGCCTTTCTGGCCCCAGCGGGTCTGCAATTGACTCGCATTTGTCGCTTTCCTTCGCGCTGCGTTATTGATAATCAGTCGCAGCATGGATATGTCGGCTCCCGTGAAAGTTCCCGTCAGCCTGGAAACGCTGCCCCGGCGGCAGCATGCGACCGTCGCGGCGATCGACTGGAATCGCCTGGCCGCGCCCGAAGCGCGCCGATTGCGAGAGCTCGGCTTCGACGAGGGCGTCGATATCGAAGTGCTTCACCGCGCGCGGCTTGGCCAGGGCCCGATCGCCTGCCGCATCGGCCGGATGAAGGTGGCGCTGCGCCGTGCGGTGGCCGGCGCGATCCACGTCTCGCCGCTCGCTGGATAGCATGCACCCGACACCGCTGGTTGCGCTGGTCGGGAACCCCAATGCCGGCAAAAGCGCGCTGTTCAACGCGCTGACCGGCGCGCGCCAGAAAGTCGGCAACTATCCCGGCGTCACCGTGGAGCGCCATGCCGGTCGCACCACGCTGTCCGATGGCCGCCCGATCGAGCTGCTCGATCTGCCCGGCGCCTATAGCCTCGATCCCGCCTCTCCCGACGAACGAGTCACGCGCGACGTCGTCACTGGCACGCAGGCCGGCGAGCGTCTGCCCGATGCGATCATCGTCGTGATCGACGCCGCCAATCTCGACAATCACCTGCGCTTCGCGTTGCAGCTCGTTGCGCTCGGGCTGCCGACGGTGATCGCGCTCAACATGATCGATCTCGCCACCCGCGACGGGCTGACGCTCGATCCCGCGGTGCTCGAACGCGAACTCGGCGTGCCCGTGATCCCGACGGTCGCGGTGCGCCGCCGTGGGATCGACGAGCTCAAGCAGGCGCTGGGCGAAGCGATCCGCCGCGTCGGCGCGGTGCCCCTACGCCCCGCCGACGGCAGCGTGCAGGAC
>JBQCEK010000440.1:0-4474 GCA_051960335.1 Sphingomonas sp. | reverse complement strand
ACAACCTCGAAGGCCAGCGCCTGGAGCGCGTCGCCCGCAAGCACGGCCACGGCCTCGTTGAACGCCTTGTGGACCGTCGGCTTGCCACGGCGCATGTCGTCATCGTCCATGCACGGCATATCGTCGTGGATCAGGCTGTAGACGTGGATGCACTCGATCGCGAGGCCGGCGCGCAGCGCGCTCCCGCGCGAGACGTTGAACAGGTTGGACGCCGCATAGACGAGCAGCGGACGCAGCCGCTTGCCGCCGCCGATCGCGGCGTGGCGCATCGCCTTGAACAGATCGGCGCGGGGATCGTCGGGCACGACGAGCAGGCGATCGAAGCGCCGGTCGATCTCTCCCGAGACTTGCGTCAGCGCCTTTTTCAGCGACAGCGAGGCGTGCGCCACGGTGTGCTCAACCGCCATCGAACGGCACGGCGCCCGCCGGACGCCCTTCCGAATCGAGCCTGATCGCCTCGATCCGCGCCTGGGCGGCGTTCAGCCGATCGGCGCAGCGCTGCCGCAGCCGATTGCCGCGCGCGGACAGCTCGATCGCCTCGGCCAACGGCGTTTCGCCGCTTTCCAGCCTGCCGACGATCGATTCGAGTTCCTTCAGGGCTTGTTCGAAGCTCAACTCTTCGATGGCGGGGTCGGCGTGCATTGCGCTCGTATGCGGCAGGCGGGTGAGGGGGGTCAAGGATACCTGGCGTTGAAGTTGCGTTGATCGGCGAGACACGTAACGGAGCATCCATGTTCACCAGCATCAATCCCGCAACCGGCGAGCCCGGCCATTCCCATGCCGAGCTGACCAGCGAAGAGGTCGAAACGCGTGTGCAGCGCGCGCAGGAGGCGTTCCGCGCCTGGCGCGAGACCGATTACCGCACGCGCACCGATCTGCTCGAGCGTATCGCCGAGCAGTTCGAGGCCAACAAGCGGCGGCTGGGGGAGATTGCCACGCGCGAAATGGGCAAGACGCTGAAATCCGCGATCGCCGAAGTGGAGAAATGCGCCGCGGCATTCCGGCACTATGCCCAGAACGGGCCGGCGATGCTGGCAGACCGCACGATCGCGGTCGCTAGCGGCACTGCGACGGCACACTGGCTGCCGATGGGGCCGGTGCTTGCGGTGATGCCGTGGAATTTTCCCTATTGGCAGGTGGTGCGCTTCGCCGCGCCGACGATCATGGCGGGCAATGTCGGGCTGCTCAAACATGCCTCGAGCGTCCAGGGCTGCGCGGCGGCGATCGAGGAGATGATCGTTGCGGCGGGCGCGCCTGCGGGCCTGTTCCAGAATCTGGCGATCACATCCGACAAGGTCGCGGGATTGATCGCCGACGAGCGCATCGTGGCCGTCACCCTGACCGGCAGCGAAGGCGCCGGCATGAAGGTGGCGGAGGCCGCCGGACGTGCGCTGAAGAAGGTGGTGCTGGAACTTGGCGGATCGGATCCGTTCATCGTCATGCCCTCCGCCGATCTCGACAAGGCGGCGGAGACGGCGGTGAAGGCGCGCATCCAGAATACCGGCCAATCGTGCATCTGCGCCAAGCGGATGATCGTCCATGCCGACATCTACGATCGCTTCATGGATCGCTTCTGCGCGGGAATGAAGGCGGTGAAAGCCGGCGATCCGATGGCCGACGATACCGATATGGGGCCGCTATCGAGCGAGGGGCAGCGCCAGACCGTGGTCGATCAGCTGGACGCGATCACGCGTGCCGGCGCCCGGCTGCTGTTCGGCGGCGAGCCGCTGCCGGGCCGGGGCTCCTTCATGTCGGCCGGGGTGTTGGTGGATGTGCCGCTGGATGACCCGGTCGCCCATGAGGAGCTGTTCGGGCCGGTCGCGATGGTCTTCAAGGCGCGCGACATCGACGATGCGATCCGCATCGCCAACGACGTGCCGTTCGGGCTCGGATCGAGTGTCTGGACCACCGACGCGGCCGAGCAGGCGCGCTTCGTGCGGGACATCGAGGCGGGCATGACCGCGATCAACCAGATGCTCGCCTCGTCGCCCGAAGCGCCGTTCGGCGGGATCAAGCGCTCCGGGCACGGGCGCGAGCTTGGGCCCTATGGTCTCCATGAATTCATGAATCTGAAGACGGTAATCGCCTGATCGCTGCTGACCTGCAGAGCGATTACGCGGCAAGCGCAACCGCTTCGGCTTCGTCGTCCACGTGCGCGGGGGCGGTATCGACCCTATGCGCAGTCGTGGCGGGAGCGGTACGCACCGGGAAGAGCAGGTGGGCCAGGGCGACCGCGACGCCGAGCGCGACATAGGTGCCGATGACTGCAATCGGATTCCACAGCAGCGATACCGCCAGCGCGATGCGCAGATAATTCGCGTTGAAGCCGAATTCCTGCCCGATCCCCTGGCAGACGCCGAACAGCGTGTCGGGGCGATTGAAGAGCGACGAGGACTTTTGCATTGGTGATCTCCTTGGCGTCCCGGCGGCTGGCCGTCGGTGGTTGCCCACTCATCAGCAAGCGGTGTGCCAAGTGAGAAAAATCCCCAATAAACAGCGCGATAAGAAATAGCCGCGTTCAATCGCCGTCGAGACGTCGGCGATCGCCGCCAGATATTGGGAATTATCGCCGAGAGATTCGGCGCGACGTCACTGCCCGGCGGCAATTTCCGCCAGCAGATCCTTGCGGCTGAGCTTGCCGATCATCGTTTTCGGCAAGGCCAGCCGCACCACGACCTGATCGACGCGCTCGTGCTTGCCGAGTTGCGGGTTCAGCCACGCGGCGAGCTCCTCGCCGGTGATCGCCCCACCATCGACCAGCGTGACATAGGCGCGTGGCGATTCCCCGCGATAGGCATCGGGCAGACCCACAACCAGGGCTTCCTTCACTGCCGGATGCCGATAGAGGATCGCCTCGATCTGGCTGGGGAATACCTTGAACCCACCGACCGCGATCATGTCTTTCAGGCGATCGACGATGCGGATGAAGCCGTCTTCGTCGATCAGGCCGATATCGCCGGTGCGGAGCCAGATTTTTCCGCCATCGTCCTTCACGAACACGTCCGCATCGGCATCGGGGCGGTTCCAATAGCCCTTCATCACCTGTGGGCCGTGGGCGACGATTTCGCCGGGCTCGCCGGCGGCAACGGGAAGGCTCGAATCCTCCTTGTCGACCAGCCGGATCGCCGTGCCGGGAATCGGCTGGCCAATGCTGCCGGCTTTGCCGGGCTGTTCATACGGGTTCGCAGACAGCACGCCCGAACTTTCGGAAAGGCCATATCCTTCCACGAGCGTGGCGCCGGTCGCCCCCTCGAACTTGGCCTTGAGCTCGGCGGGCAGCGGCGCGCCGCCGGAGACACAGACGCGCAGATGCGAGAAATCGGTGTGGCCGAGCTTGGGATGATCGAGCAGCGCCTGATACATCGTCGGCACGCCGGGAAGCGATGTCGCCTTGGTGCGCGCGATCGTCTGCAGCACTTGCCCGGCATGGAAGCGCGGCAATAGGACGATGCAGCCGCCGTTGGCGACGGTGCGATTGAGCACGCAGGTGTTGGCGAAGACGTGGAACAGCGGCAGCACGCCGATGATCCGGTCCTCGACTTCAGGATGCGGATCGATCGCGACGACCTGCCGCGCATTGGCCGACAGATTCTGGTGGCTGAGCATCGCGCCCTTGGGCGTGCCGGTCGTGCCGCCGGTATATTGGATCAGCGCGATATCCGAATCGGGATCGATCGTCGGCGCGGCGCAGGCGCCATCGTTATGGATCAGCGCCGAAAACGCCGTGATCCGATCGTCGTCCGGCCGCTGAGCAACCTCCTTGCCGCGAAACAGGCGGTAGAACAGCGATTTCGCCGGCGGCAGGGCGCCCGCCACCGATCCGACGATGAGCCGTTCGAGCGCGCTTCGTTCAAGCACCTCGATCGCGGTGGGCAACAGCGCCGTCGCGGACAGGGTGAACAGCAGCCGCGTGCCCGAATCGGCCACCTGATGCGCAAGTTCATCGACCGTATAGAGCGGCGAGAAATTGACGACGGTCGCGCCGAGCTTGAGGATGCCGTAATAAGCGGCGAGATAGTGCGGGACGTTCGGCAGGAACAATCCGATACGATCGCCGCGGCCATAGCCCAGTGCGGCAAGCCCGCAGGCCACGCGATTGGCGCCGTCCAGCGTTTCGGCATAGCTATAGCTGCGGCCGAGAAACTCGATCAACGGGGCGTCGCGATGGGCAGCCGCCGATCCTTCGAAAAGGTCGACCAGCGACAGCGGGGGGAATGGTGTGTCCCAAGGCGTCGGGTGGCGATAGGCTCGGCGCCAAGCGTCTGCGGGATCACTCATTTACATAGGTGTAAGCAGCGCGCTTCGGGCGCGCAAGTCAATGCTTTTCGAGCAGATGATTGCCGCTCCACGTCCATAACACCGAAACCGCGACCACGCCGAGATCGACCGCCGCCTGCATGCGATGCGGCGCGGGATCGGACTGGTCCTGCGTGAAGATGCGGATATCGGCCGAGGGATGACGCGCGGCGAGCAG
>JBQCEK010000439.1:0-3072 GCA_051960335.1 Sphingomonas sp. | reverse complement strand
CGCATTTATTGACCTGCGGCCGAGGACGGATCGCCCGGGCACGCCGGCCACGCACCCTCGGGCTGCGGTTCAGTCATCGGCCGTTCACTTGAACCGGCGCAGCGAACGCGCGCGGATCGGGAGGGATGGCGCTGCGGAAAATCGTGCTTGGTTTGATGATGGTGGGCGTGGCCGCGCCGGGGGCCGCCCAGATGGGCCAGACGGGCGGCATGGGCCAAATGGGCGGGATGGGCCAGATGGGCGGCCCCGGCGGCGGCGGTCGTCACGGCGGCGGGCATCGGCGCGGGAATGGCGGGCAAGAGGGCGGCGGCGAGCGGCGCGCGCCGGTGTTCAAGCCGATCAAGCGAGCGCATTACGACGAGCTGGTGAAAGCCATATTCCGTGAAGCGGACGGCGATCACGACGGCATCGTGACGACAGACGAAGTGACAGCGGCGCTGGCCGCCAAGCGGGACGCGATCATCCGCGAGCGCTTCGCGCAGATCGACACCAATCACGACAAATTGATCGAGCCCGACGAATTCATGGCCTGGCAGCGCAGCGCCGGCGACGCCGTGGCGGCCGGCGAGGAAGGCGGCGTGAACGCCGGCGTGCCGCTGGGCGACGCGATCGACCTGCCGGGGCACGACAAGGGAGAGGATCGCCTGATCCGCCGGATCCTCGGCCCGGTCGATGCCGTGGTGATCGCCAAGGCGAACACCAATTACGACAAGGGCTGTTCGCTCGACGAATTGCTCACTTTCGAAGATGCGAAATTCGACGCGATCGACACCAATCACGACGGCGAGCTATCGATCGACGAGCTGCGCGCGGCGAAGCTTGCTGGCGAGGACGGCGGCCGGTTCGGCGGGCGCCGTGGCGCCCCGCCACCCGATCCGGCGAGCTGATCGGGTGCGCCGGTCTTTTCCCGATCCGGCTGCTTGTCTCCGCGGCGTGCCGTCCCCAATTGCCGGCGACGGCAACCGCAAAGGACCCCTGCCCCATGCCCTCCCTCTACGACGCCACGATCCCCGCCTTTCTCCGTGGGTTCGCCACGCTTGGCGCCATCATCGACAAGGCGCGCGCCTATGCCCGTGAGCAGGGCATGGACGAAGCCGAACTGACCGGCGCGCGATTGATCGAGGACATGGCGCCCTTCACCGCGCAGGTGCAGCGGTGCAGTGATACCGCCAAGGGCGTGGCGGTTCGCATCGGCCAGATCGAGGGCGTGGCCATGCCCGACGAGGAAGTGACGTTCGATGATCTGAAGGCGCGGATCGACAAGACCGTCGCGTTTCTGAAGAGCGTGCCGCGCGAAAGCTTCGACGGGCGCGATCACGCCGAGGTGATCCTGACGACGCCTTCGGGCGATATTCCGTTCACCGCCGAAACCTATGCCCTCGGCTTCGCGATGCCCAATTTCTATTTCCACCTGACCACCGCTTATGCGCTGTTGCGCATGAAGGGTGTGCCGATCGGCAAGCTCGATTATCTTGGCCGCGCGTAAGCCCGTTCAGGCGGCGGCGGGGTGAATCAGGATCGTTGCGGTCTGTTCTCTCGCCAGCGCGGCGTAGCGATCGGCCATCGCCAGATGCGCGCGCCGCGCCGAGCAATCGCGCGCCTGTTCGGCCAATCGACGTTCCTGCGCTTCGCGGCGCGAGAAATAGTCCACGCTGCCGGGCGGTTTGATCGTGTCGGTCATCATCGTGTGCTCCTCCAAAGTGCAAATGGAACACCCCTTGATCGCCGGCCCCTCCTCCGTTCGGAGTCGGCGACGATTGAGCATATCATCCCGACGCTGATGAGTCTTGATCCAGAGCAATCCAATCGTCGCATTTGCGGCGTATCGAGCCAAGCCGCGGATAGAGGCGGGAAAGCGCTGGAAATCGCGCGGGCGAGGCGGTAGGGAGCGATCATGGACAGCGACGGCACGGCGACGCCGGGGATCGATTATTCCCGCGTTTTCACCCAGGCGATCGACCGGCTCCACGCCGAGGGTCGCTATCGGGTGTTCATCGATATCCTGCGCAACAAGGGCGCCTTCCCCAACGCGCGCTGCTTCGCCGGACATAACGGGCCGAAGCCGATCACCGTGTGGTGTTCCAACGACTATCTCGCGATGGGCCAGCATCCGGACGTGATCGGCGCGATGGAAGAAGCGCTGCACGATGTCGGCGCGGGATCGGGCGGCACGCGCAACATCGGCGGCAACACGCATTACCATCTCGACCTTGAGGCCGAGCTTGCCGCTCTGCACGGCAAGGAAGCCGCGCTGCTGTTCACCAGCGGCTATGTCTCGAACGAGGCGACGCTGTCCACGCTCGCCAAGCTGTTTCCGGGCATGGTGGTGTTCTCCGACGAGATGAACCACGCCTCGATGATCGCCGGCATCCGCCATGCCGGGTGCGAGAAGCGCATCTTCCGCCACAACGATCTGGCGCATCTGGAAGAATTGCTTGCCGCCGAGGATCCGGCCGCGCCCAAGCTGATCGCGTTCGAAAGCGTCTATTCGATGGACGGCGACATCGCGCCGATCGCGGCGATCTGCGACCTTGCCGACAAGTATAACGCGCTGACCTATCTCGACGAGGTCCACGCCGTCGGCATGTACGGCGCGCGCGGCGGCGGTATTTCGGAGCGCGACGATGTGGCGCACCGGCTGACCGTGATCGAGGGCACGTTGGGCAAGGCGTTCGGGGTGATGGGCGGCTATATCGCGGCCGATCGCACCGTGATCGACGTGATCCGCAGCTACGCGCCGGGGTTCATCTTCACCACCAGCCTGTCGCCGGTGCTGGTCGCCGGCGCGCTGGCCAGCGTGCGGCACCTGAAAGCCTCCTCGATCGAGCGCGAGGGGCAGCAGGCGGCGGCCGAGATGCTGAAGGGCATGATGCGCGAGGCCGGGCTGCCGGTGATGGCCTCCACGACGCATATCGTGCCGCTGATGGTCGGCGATCCGGTGAAGGCCAAGAAAATCAGCGACGTGCTGCTGGCCGAATACGGCGTCTATGTGCAGCCGATCAATTACCCGACCGTGCCGCGCGGCACCGAGCGGCTGCGCTTCACCCCCGGCCCCGCGCACGACGAAGCGAT
>JBQCEK010000438.1:0-6808 GCA_051960335.1 Sphingomonas sp. | reverse complement strand
CGGGGGGGGGGGCGCCCCGACCGCCCGCGTGGTTTCGGCCCCGGGCGCCGGGGGGGGCCCCCCTGCCACGGGTGGTAAGGGCCCCCGGGCCCGGCCCCGGGGTGGTGGAGAGTTTGTCGTGACACGTCCCCTCCACATCGCCGTCCTGATGGGCGGCTGGTCAGCTGAACGCGAAGTGTCGCTGATGTCGGGCGCGGGCGTGGCCGATGCGCTCGAAAGCCTCGGCCACCGCGTCACCCGCATCGACATGGATCGCGATGTCGCGCTGCGGCTCGCCGAGGCGAAGCCCGATCTCGTGTTCAATGCGCTGCACGGCACGCCGGGCGAGGACGGCTCGGTGCAGGGGATGCTCGATCTGATGGGGCTGCGCTACACCCACTCGGGCATGGCGACCTCGGTGATCGCGATCGACAAGGTGCTGACCAAGCAGGCGCTCGTCCCCCACGGCGTGCCGATGCCCGGCGGCCGGATCGTCAAGAGCGAAAGCCTGTTCGAAGGCGATCCGCTGGCGCGGCCTTATGTGCTCAAGCCCGTCAACGAAGGCTCGTCGGTCGGTGTCGCCATCGTCACTGCCGAGGGCAATTACGGCAACCCGATCGGCCGCGATGTGCGCGGACCGTGGCAGGAATTCGACGAGCTTCTCGCCGAACCATATGTCCGCGGGCGCGAGCTGACGACGGCGGTGCTGGGCAGCGAAGCGCTCGGCGTCACCGAACTGCGCCCCAAGAGCGGCTTTTACGATTACGACGCCAAATATACCGAGGGGATGACCGATCACATCTGCCCCGCCGACGTGCCTGACTCCATCGCCGACGCCTGCAAGCGCATCGCGATCGAGGCGCACCGGCTACTCGGCTGTTCGGGATGCAGCCGCGCCGATTTCCGCTGGGACGACGAGCGCGGCATCGACGGGCTGTTTCTGCTCGAAGTGAACACTCAGCCGGGCATGACGCCGCTCAGCCTGGTGCCCGAGCAGGCGCGCCACGCCGGCATGAGCTATGCTGATCTGGTCCAGCGTATCGTCGATGAGGCGATGAGCCGCGAGGCGGCGCCGTGAGCCGCACGATCCGTCGCGGGCCGCCGCCGCGGCGCGCCGTGGTGCGCGGCAAGAAGCAGCAGCGCCGCTCGCTGGGCGATCGGCTGATCGCGCTGATTGGCATTTCGGAACAGACGCTGCGCCGGATCGTCACCTGGACGATCGTCACCGTGGTCGGCGCGCTGGCGCTGCTCGGCGCGACGTGGCTGGGGATTCCCGGCTTCGTCGGCACGGCGCTGGCCGAAAGCCTTGGCCGCGCGGGGCTGAAAGTCGAGCAGATCCAGATCACTGGTCTGAAGCGGATGGACGCGCAGACCGTCTATGCGATCGCGCTCGATCAGCGCTCGCGCGCCATGCCGCTGGTCGATCTGGAGGACGTGCGCCAGCAATTGCTGCGCTATGGCTGGATCAAGGATGCGCATGTCTCGCGCCGGCTGCCCAACATGCTGCTCATCCATATCGACGAACGCGAACCGGCGGCGGTGTGGCAGGACGACGGCAAGTTGATGCTGATCGATGCCTCGGGCGTGCTGCTTTCCGATGTTTCGCCGGATCGGATGCCCGCGCTGCCGCTGATCATCGGCGATGGCGCCAATGGGCAGGAGCCGGCCTATCAGGCGCTGCTCGAAGCCGCGCCCGCGCTACGGCCGCGCGTACGCGCGGCGACCTGGGTGGGCAATCGCCGCTGGAACCTGTTGTTCGATACTGGCGAGACGCTGATGCTGCCCGAGGACAATGCCGCGGCTGCGCTCGTCCGCTTCGCGGAACTTGACGGCACGGATCGGCTGCTCGGCAAGGGCTTCGTCCGGTTCGACCTGCGCGACCCGACCAAGCTGGTCGCCCGCAAGCCCGATGCGACAATCAGCAGCCGGTCGCTCAGCGAGGATTCCGTTTCCCGTCCAGCAGTGTATGATGAGGCGGGCGGTAACCGTCCGCCAAGCGCGGTCGGCGGGGAACAGGGGTAAACAATGGCGAAGGCAGCTCCCGAAGGACTGATCACGGCCTTGGACATCGGCTCGTCCAAGGTCTCCGCGATGATCGCGCAAAAGGGCGATGGCGGCGAACTGATCGTGCTCGGCACCGGGCAGCGCGAGAGCCGGGGCGTCAAACGCGGCTATATCGCCGACATGGCGGCGACCGAGCTCGCGGTGCGCGAAGCGGTGGAGCAGGCGGAACGGATCGCCGGAACCAATATCGAGAATGTCTGGGTGAGCTTTTCAGCGGGCGGCCTGGTTTCCGACGTCGCCTCGGTCGAGGTCGAGCTGGGCGGCCACCGGATCGAGCAGGCGGATATCGATGAGCTGCTTCAGGCCGGGCGGGAGTCGATCGATCCCGCCGGTCGGATGGTGCTACATGCCCACCCGACGCTCTACACGCTCGACGGGCTGACCGGCGTCAACAAGCCGCTCGGGCTCCACGCCGATCGGCTGGGCGTCTGCATCCACGTCGTCGCGGCCGACGGATCGCCGGTCCGCAATCTCGATCTGTGCGTCAGGAGCGCGCATCTGGAGGTGAAATCGATCATCGCCGCGCCGGTGGCGACCGGGCTCGCCTGCCTTAGCGACGAAGAGCGCGAGCTGGGCGTCGCGCTTGTCGAGCTGGGGGCGGGGATCACCAACGTCTCCCTGTTCGCCGGTGGATTGCTCGTCGGGCTGACCTCGATTCCCTATGGCGCGGCCGACATCACCGACGATATCGCCTCCGCCTTCGGCACGCGGCGCAATCAGGCCGAGCGGATGAAGTGCTTCTATGGCTCGGCGAATATGAGCCCGCGCGACAATCACGACATGATCGAGGTGGCGCCGATCTCCGCCGAAGACGATGCGACAGAGGCGAGCCGCATCACGCGCGCGCAGCTGATCGGCGTGATCCGCCAGCGGCTTGAGCATCTAACCGGGCAAATCCAGACGACGCTGAAGGAGCTCGGCTTCGAAGGGCCGGTGGGGCGGCAGATCGTGCTGACGGGCGGCGGCGCCGAGCTGAAGGGCATTGCGGATTACTTCCAGCAGGCCTTGGGGCGCGCCGTCAGGATCGGCCGGCCGCGCGGGTTGACCGCCCTGCCCGAAGCCCATGCCGGGCCGGCTTTCGCAACGCTTGCGGGGCTGGTTTACTATGCCGCGTCCGATCCGGTCGACCTTCGCGCGACGGCGCGCGCCGAACAGATGGTCCATCGGCCCAAGGGATTTGCCTCGATCAGGCGCTTCGTTTCGGCGGTGAAAGCGAATTATTAACGATTTGTGTCGGTCCGCCCCGGATTTGGTCTATAACCCGCTCGGGGCATCGTGCAAAAGCAACCATGAATTGAAGTGCCCCAGCGTTTTAAGGGGCAGGGCGGAGACAGGGCGATGAGCATCGAATTTCTACCACCGGACGTGGACGAGCTGACGCCGCGCATCAGCGTCATCGGCGTAGGGGGCGCCGGCGGCAACGCGATCGCGAACAGGATGCGTGCAGAGGTGCAGGGCGTCGAATTTCTCGTCGCCAACACCGACGCGCAGGCGCTGAAGCAATCGGCCGCCTCGCAGCGCATCCAGCTCGGCGCGAAGATCACGCAGGGCCTGGGCGCCGGATCGCGGCCAGAGATCGGCCGTGCGGCTGCCGAGGAAACGATCGACCAGGTGATCAAGAGCCTCGAAGGCGCGCATATGTGCTTCATCGCGGCCGGCATGGGCGGCGGCACCGGCACGGGCGCTGCGCCGGTGATCGCCAAGGCCGCGCGCGACATGGGCATCCTGACGGTCGGCGTGGTGACGAAGCCCTTCTCGTTCGAAGGCAGCCGTCGCGCCAAATCGGCCGACGCCGGGATCGAGGAGCTGCAGAAGTTCGTCGATACGCTGATCGTCATCCCGAATCAGAACCTGTTCCTGATCGCCAATGCGAACACGACCTTCAAGGAAGCGTTCCAGATGGCCGATGAGGTGCTGCAGCAGGGCGTGCGGGGCATCACGGATCTGATGGTCATGCCCGGCCTCATCAACCTCGACTTCGCCGACGTCCGCAGCGTGATGCAGGAAATGGGCAAGGCGATGATGGGCACCGGCGAAGCCGAGGGCGACGCGCGCGCGATCGAGGCGGCGCAAAAGGCGATCGCCAACCCCTTGCTCGACGGCGTCAGCATGCAGGGCGCCAAGGGCGTGATCGTCTCGATCACCGGCGGCGAGGACATGCGCCTGCTCGAAGTCGATGAAGCGGCGAACCACATTCGCGAGCTGGTCGATCCCGATGCCAACATCATCTGGGGATCGGCGTTCAATCCCGAGCTGGAAGGCAAGATCCGCGTTTCCGTCGTCGCGACGGGAATCGACGCTGGCGCCGCCGCACACGCCGCGCCAGCCGAGCCGACGCGCGCTTTCTCTTTCAGCGCGCCCCGCAAAGCCCCGGTCGATCTCGCGCCGGCGCCGGCTCCCCAGCCTGCTGAAGAGCCGATTTCGGACGCTGCCGCCGAAGAGGCCGCCCCGGCCGAGGTTGTCGATCAGCTCCCGGCTGAAGCGGAATCGGAAGCGCCCGCTACCGCGACCGCAGAGGAAGGCGATGAGCTGGTTCTCGGCGCGGACACGATGGTTCCAGAGCCGGCTGCCGAACCGGCCCCCAAGGTGTTCGGCGACGACCTTCCCCCGCCGCCTTCCGCCAACACCACGCGGCGTCGCTGGCTGTCGGCCGGATCGTCCGCCACGGAAGACGAAGCCGTGGACAGCAGCGCCAAGGAAGCGGCGCCCGCTCCCCGCGTCAAGCTGGGCGGCACGTTGTTCGAGCGGATGTCGAACGCCACGCGCGGCGCTGCTCGTGATGAAGCGGATGAGGGCGGCAAGGATCCGCTCGACATCCCGCGCTTCCTGCACCGCCAGAACAATCAATAAGGTGGATGCGCGCCGGTTTGTCGCCGGCGCGCGTCGGCCCGTCGCGCACCGAATCGCCGTGCATGGGCCGTTCAGTTTTGCCGGTCTTTAATCGCCGCCATCCATGAAGACGTTTCTCAAGACCGGTGGCGCACTGATTGCCATCGCCATCAGTTCGCTGGCCAGCGCGGCGACGGCGCAGCGGGCGAGCCCGCCATCATCGACCCTGATGGTCGCGCCGCCGACGCCCGACGCGGACGCGCTGGCGGCGCAAATGCGCATCTTGGCGACCGATCCGAAGAACCTGGCGGCATTGACCAAGGCTGGCGAGCTGACGCTCAAGCTGGGCGACCCGACCGCAGCGGCGGTACTGTTCAGCCGGGCCGAGGAAATCGCGCCCAACGATGGCCGATTGAAGGGCGACGAGGCCGCCGTGCTGGTCCACATGGAGCGCCCTGGCGAAGCGCTGCGATTGTTTCAGCAGGCTGAAAGGATGGGCGCCGATCCCGCCGGCTATGCGGCAGAGCGGGGCCTTGCCTATGATCTGATCGGCCAGCAGGAGCGCGCGCAACGCGATTACCGAACCGCGTTGAAGGCCAATCCGACGGATGCCGAAACGATGCGCCGTTACGCATTGTCATTGGGTATTTCCGGGAAGCGCGATCAGGCGCTGGCCGAAATCGATCCGCTGGTCCGGCAGCAGGATCATGCGGGGTGGCGCGACCGTGCGTTCATCCTGGCGATGACGGGTGACGTCGATCAGGCCGAAAAGATCGCCAAGGGCATGCTGCCGCCCGACATGGCGTCCGGCCTGTCGCCCTTCTTTCGGCGCCTGCCGCAATTGTCCGCGGTCGACCGAGCCTTTGCGGTTCATTTCGGTGAAGTGGCGGTGACGCCGGAGCGAATCGCCGATGCAAGGCTGATTCCGCCGTTGCCGGCGCTCGCGCCGGAGGCAGAAGCGCAGCCGACCCAGCTTGCGGCGACGGCCGCGCCCGTGGAAAGCGCGCGTGATCGCAAGCGGCGCGAGAAGGAAGAGCGGCGGCTCGCGAAGCTGCAGAAGCAGCAGCAGTCGTCGAAACCAACGGGAACGGCGCTGGCCGCTGCCGACACGAAAAACGGCACGGGCCGCACAGCCAATGCGGCGCCGATTCCGGTGACTGTCCAGAACGTGCCACCTGCCACGCCGACGCCGACCCCCGCTACCCAAACAGCGCAGCAACCGACTCGCGAACCTGCCCGACGACCTGAGGTCAGCCAGGAAATGGCGCCACGATCGGCGGCTTCCGCGCCAACGGCGGTTGTGGCCACACAAACGCAACCTTCCGATACGTCGACCCGCCCGATTCAGCGCGAAAATGCGCCTGTCGCTGCGGCGAAGCCGGCCACGCGGGTTGGACAAGAGGATCTGATCCTCAAGAACATCATGGCGGGGATCAGCGTGCCGCCATCCGAACTTGGCGAAACGCCATCACCGGCAGCGAATGCGGGGACGGCCACCCCGGCCGGGCAGATAGCCGCCTCGACTGCGCCGGACGCCGCCGTTGAAGCGAAGCGGCTGGAAGCGGCGAACCTCGCAGCGCTGAAAAAAGCGGCGGACGAAAAGGCGGCAGCGGAGGCCGAGCGCAAGGCCGCCGCCGATAAGAAGGCCACCGCGGCCAAGAAGGCGGCGGACGAAAAGGCGGCCGCCGCGAAAAAGGCCGCCGATGAAAGGGCCAAGGCGGAAAAGGCGGCCGCTGCCAAGAAGGCCAAAGCCGATCCGGCGCGCATCTGGGTGCAGGTGGCCGGCGGTGCCAACGAGCATGATCTGCCCAAGGCCTGGGCGGCGGTAAAGGCCAAGGCGCCGGCCGCGTTCAAGGGCAAGCAGGGCTGGTCGACGCCGCTCAACGCCACCAATCGCGTGTTGACCGGCCCGTTCAAATCGGACGATGCGGCGCAG
>JBQCEK010000437.1:0-6503 GCA_051960335.1 Sphingomonas sp. | reverse complement strand
ACAGCAACCAGGTCGTCAAGATGGCGCCGGCGACCTATCAAACCGGCGTCGACGGGCTCGATCTCACCCATGTCCGCATGATCGAAACGCGCCTGCTCTTCCACCGCGCCGACGGCTGGGTCGGGCTGCCCTATGTCTGGAATGCCGATCAGACCGAGGCGACGCTGCAGCGCACCGGCGCCGAGGTGCCGCTGACCTTCATCGACGGCGCGACCCACACCGATTTCGTCTATTCGGTGCCCAATCAGAACCAGTGCGCCGGCTGCCACACCGCCGATTACCGCACCCGCGCGCTTGGCCCGATCGGCCCCAAGGCGCGGCACCTCGATATCGATTTCCCCGGCCCCGGCGGCGACATCAACCAGCTTCAGCGGCTCGCGCAGCTCCATTATCTCACCGGCCTGCCGGCGGCGAACGTCCCCCAAGACGCGAAGTGGGACGACGCCTCCGCTCCGCTCGACGCCCGCGCCCGCGCCTATCTCGACGTCAATTGCGCGCATTGCCATTCGCAAACCGGCCCGGCCCGCGTCTCGGGGCTGTGGCTGCATTCCACCGTCGCCGATCCGCGCCGCCTCGGCGTGTGCAAGCCCCCGGTCGCGGCGGGCGGCGGCGGCGGCGATCGGCCGTATGACATCGTCCCCGGCCATCCCGATCTCTCGATCCTGCCGTTCCGCATGGCGAGCACCGATCCCGGCGCGATGATGCCCGAAACCGGGCGCAGCCTCGTCCACCAGGAGGGCGTCGCGCTGATCGAGCAGTGGATCGCGCAACTGAAGGGAGAATGCCGCGTGGATCACGACCCCGCCGATCAACTGGCCGCCAATGGCTGAGTGGCACAACTGGTCGGGCAGCGTGCGGACGCGCCCCGAGGCGATCCTGCGCCCGCGCGACGAGGGCGCGCTCGCCGCCGCGGTGGCGGACGCGGCCAAGGTGCGCGTCACTGGCGCCGGCCATTCGTTCATGCCGCTGTGCGCGACCGACGGCCTGCTGCTCTCGCTCGAGGACATGGCCGGCGACCTTGTCGTCGCGCCCGATCGCACCACTGTCACCGCGCCCGCCGGCTGGAGCCTCAAGCGGCTCACCAAGGCGCTATGGGGCGAGGGCCTGTCGCTGATCAATCAGGGCGACGTGAACCCGCAATCCCTCGCCGGCGCGACCTCCACAGGCACGCACGGCACCGGGCGCGGGCTCGGCAGCCTGGCGACGATCTGCCGCAAATTCCGGCTGATGCAGGCGGACGGATCGATCGTTACTTGCTCGGCCGGCGAAAACCCCGATCTGTTCGAGGCGCAGCGCCTGTCGCTTGGCCTGTTCGGCGTCACGCTGGCGATCGAGATCGATGTGATCCCCGCCTTCCACCTCGAAGAGCGCATCGAGAAAAGAAAGCTGAGCGACATCGCCGAGCAGTGGGGCGCGCTCACCGCAGCGCACCGCCATGTCGAGTTCTGGCTGTTCCCGCACACCGACACCGCGATCCTCAAGACGCTGTCGCTGACCGATCCCTGCGATCCGCCGAAATCGACCACCGACATGGGCGAGACGATCTTCCGCCAGGTTTGCGCAATCGGCGCGAAATTCCCCCGCCTCATTCCGCTGATGCAGAAGGGCATGATGGCGACCCCGATGGCCAGCCGCCGCGCCGGACCGGCCTATGCGGTCTTCCCCTCCGATCGCACCGTGCCATTCGAGGAAATGGAATATGAGCTGCCCGCCGACGCCGGCATGGCGGCGCTGCGCGAGGTGTTGCGCTGGATCCGTGCCAAGCGCCTGCCGGTTTCCTTTCCCTTCGAATATCGCCTCGTCGCCGGCGATGACATCTGGATGAGCCCGATGAACCGGGGGGCATGCGTGTCGATCTCGATGCACCAGTTCGCCAAGATGCCCTGGGCCGATCTGTTCCGTGAGGCCGAGGCGATCTTCCGCGCCCACGGCGGCCGCCCGCACTGGGCCAAGCGCCACACGCTGACCCGTGCCGATGTTGATACGCTCTATCCGATGGCCGAGCGCTATCGGCAGGTCCGCCGCACCGCCGATCCGGGGGACAAGTTCCTCAACCCCCATCTCGAAGAGCTGTTCGCATGAGCGACGATCGCCGCCTCCACGCGCATTTGATCGGCCAGCAGGGCTCGCGCCGATCGCTCAACACGCCAGTGCTGGTGCTGAACCGCGCCGCGCTCGATCGCAACATCGCGAGGATGGCCGCGCTCGCCAGCGCCAGGTGCATCGCGCTGCGTCCCCACGCGAAGACCCACAAGAGCCTCGACATCGCCCGTCGGCAGATCGCCGCGGGCGCGATCGGCGTGTGTTGCGCCAAGCTCGGCGAGGCCGAGGTGATGGTCGAGGGCGGTATCGCCGGCGTCCACATCACCTCACCCGTCGTCTCACTCCCAGCGATCGAGCGGCTGTTGGCACTCAACGCCGCGGCAGAGGGGCTGATGGTGGTCGTGGACGATCCCGCCAATGTCGCGGCGCTCGGCCACGCGCTGGCCGACAGCGCCAAGCCGCTCACCGTCATCATCGACGTCGATCCCGGCATCCGCCGCACCGGCGTCCCCTCGGCCGAGGCGGCGGTCGCGCTCGCCCGCGCCATCGCCGAGCAGCCCGGCCTTACCTATCGCGGCGTCCAATTCTATTGCGGGATGCAGCAGCATATCGAGGATTTCGCCCAGCGCCGCGCCGCGATCGAGGAGCGCACCGCCTATCTGCAAACCGTCATCGCCGCACTCTCGGAAGCCGGCTTCGCGCCCGAAATCGTCACTGGCTCGGGCACCGGCACCCACGCGATCGACCTCGATTTGGGCGTATTCACCGAACTCCAGACCGGCTCCTATGTCTTCATGGACCGCCAGTATCTTGACTGCGACCTCACCGGCGCGGGCGACGGCCCGTTCGAAACGGCGCTGTTCGTCGATGCCCGCGTGGTCAGCGCCGGCGGCCCCGGCATGGCGACGCTCGACGCCGGGTTCAAGGCGCTCGCCACCGATGGCGGCCCGCCGCGCGTCGCCAGCGGGGCGGACGGCGCGACCTTCATCTTCATGGGTGATGAGCATGGCGCGATCCTCGGCCCCGCGCCCGATACACGCCACGCGATCGGCGACGCTGTCACGCTGATCGTCCCGCACTGCGATCCGACGGTAAACCTCTACGACAGCTACCACGTCGTCGAGGGTGACACGCTGGTCGACATCTGGCCGGTTTCCGCGCGCGGCCGTTCACGGTGATCGAACGCGCGGCGACGTTCCGCGCGTCGGCCATCGTTGCGGTGCTCGCGATCGGCGTCGTCGGCGTGCTGATCGCGGGGCTGCAACCGCAATTGCTCGGCATGATGGCGACGGAGGGGCGGCTGAGCGCGGCGCGGCTGGGCGTGGTGGCGACCGTCGAATTGCTGGCGATGGGGCTGGGCGCAGGCGGCGCGGGCGCGATCGTGCGGGTGAACTGGTTGCGCCCGGCCGGCGCGGGGGCGGCGATCGTGCTCATCATCGCCGATGCCGTAACGCCGCTGGCGGCGGGCGGTGCGATCATCGCCGTTCGCGCCGCGGCCGGGCTTGCCGAGGGGACGCTGATCTGGCTCGCGATCGGCTTCATCGCGCGTACCGCCAATCCGGCGCGCTGGGCGGCGATCTATTTGATGGCGCAGACCTTCGCGCAATTGGTGATCGCCGCGCTGTTCGCCGGATCGGTGCTGCCGCGCTGGGGAAGCACCGGCGGGTTCGCGCTGCTCGCGGTGACGGGGGTGGTCGCCTTGGCGATGCTGCCCTGGGCCCCGCGCGCCTATGCCCGGCTGGAGGATCACAGCGCATCGGGCGACCTGCCGCCGATCGCCGGCGTGATCGCGCTGGCGGGCGTGCTGCTCTACCTCGCCTTCGTCGTCGGCGTGTGGGTCTATGTCGAGCCGCTCGGGCGGCACGCGGGCGTCGCGCCCGGCGTCGTCGCCGCCGCCGTGCCGGTGTCGCTGGCGATGCAGGTCGTGGGCGCGGGCGCCGCGGCATGGCTCGCGGGCCGGGTGCGCCCGCTGCCGGTAATCCTGGCGGCGACACTGCTCGATCTCGTCATCCTGGGCGTGTTCGCTGACGCGCCGGGCGGCGGGGCTTTTCTGATCGCGGCGGCGGCCTTCGGTTTCCTGTGGCTGTTCGTGCTGCCGTTCCAGGTGCCGCTGGTGATCGCCGCCGATCCCTCCCGCCGCGCCGCCGTGCTGATTGCCGGCGCGCAACTGATCGGCTCCAGCCTCGGCCCGCTCGCGGCATCGGCACTGGTCAGCGACGCCGATGTGCGGCCGGTGCTATGGCTCGGCGCGGGGTGTGTCGTCGCCAGCGCGGTGCTGATGCTCCTCGCCCGGACGCGCCAGCCGCGACCCTGACGCAAACCGCTACGCTGCGGCGAGCAGGCGGCAAAAGGCGGAGATTGGAAGAGATCGAGACAGTCGGCTTTCAGATTATCCACAGCAAATGCGGACACGGTGGCGCTTACCGTACGCGCTTTCGCCAAGTTGCACTTAGCAAACGCAATCCGAAGGAGAGTACGAGGTAGAAAAGACTCGCGGAAACTGACGAGATCGCAACCTCTCGAATAAATGTCGTTCCCAACAGATCCCACGATCCGATCACAAACACCGGCCCAAGAGTCACAAATAGAAAAGGATGATCCTCAATCATCGCACCTCGGAGCCAAATAACCAGGCCAAGAATAATCATCCAAGGTAATGATAGCACCCAGCCTAACCAGAGACCGAGTCCAGCTCCCCAGATATTGAACCCGGCAGTGGTTCCAATCGTGTCGGTTACACCGGCGAGGCACAATCCAAAGGAGTGCACTGCGATAACGCGCGCCGCTAACTCGCCTCGAATTCCGCGCTCAGCCATACTTCATGTAGCTCTCGGAAATCACCGTTGGCAACGTCGGCTATAAGGTTGCCCCCTCGTGCTCATCTAGGCTGCAAGTAGAGCGAAGGCTATCACGTCTTCCAATGTTGGAAAATATCTGAGACACCGTTGCAGCCTTCGCGCGACCGCTCTTTGACACCATGATAATCTCGATCGCGTTCCTGTCGCGTCGCCGTCGTCTCGCAGTGCGGCATGGTCGCGGCCTTGTCGCCTCGGCGTCGCGTCGTTGATCGCAGCCGGCGCGCGCGTGTCGCGTCCTGATCGCGCGAGCGTGGCGAACACGCCGCTTCGTGGGCGCGTTCCCGGCGTAAAATCCGCAAAAACCTCGCCAGAGTCTCTCTTTTCTCCACTTCACCCCGAAGCGGGCGCGAAAGCCGCCGCCGCTTCGAGTCGCGTCATCCCTGCTTTGCCAGCGGCGCGAACCGGGCCACCTGCCGGCCGATCAGCGAAAGCTGCTCCAGCACCGCCGGATCGGTGCAGCCGCCTTCGTCGTCGAACCGCGTGAGCTGCGTGTTGATCGCCGCGGCGAACGGCGTCGGCCAGCCGCGCAGCGCGTGGACGATCGATCGCAGCGCGGCGATCGTGCTTCCCGTCGCCTGCCAGCCATAAGCGGTGGTGATGATCCCGACGGGCATGTCGGCGAGATAGGGGCGCTCGTCACGCGCGGTTTCTTCCAGCAGGTCGAGCGCGTTTTTCACCACGCCCGAAATGCTGCCGTGATAACCCGGGCTGGCGATGATCACCGCCGAAGCGTCGCGCACCGCATCGACGAACGCGCGCTCGTCCTCGGTGCGCGCCTCGGCACGCGGGTTGTAGAGCGGCAGCCGCGCCATGTCCTCGCCGCCGAACAGCCGCGTGCGGAATCCCTCCTTCGCCGCCGCCTCCAGCGCGATCGCCAGTGCGCGCTCGGTCGAGGAGACGAAGCCGATCGTGCCGCCGATGCCGACGACGAGCGGTTGGGATGCGGGAGATGCCATCCCGCCCGCATAGCCGCGTGGCGCGTGCGCCTCAATGCCGCGTCTTGTGTTGCCATCGCCGACAGGTGTAAACGAGCGGCTTGTGCCTACTGTATTAAATTGATAATACAGTCGCTCCGCCCCGCCGGGCCGGCAGACCGAGACGATGCGCCCAGACCCATTCGACCCCGATACGCTGCCGCGCACGGCGCGCCCGGAACGATTCGATATCGATGATCTGCTGGCGCGCGCCGACAAGGCGGTGGGTTACGGCGATGGCGACGCCGCATGGGGAGAGCCGCCCGCCTCGCCCAAAAGGCGCACGTCGAAGCTGCGCTGGGCGATGCGCGGGCTTGGCGCGCTGGTCATCCTGTTCGTGCTCATCGTCGCGTGGCTGGCGATCACCGCGCCGCTCTCCAAGTCGCTGCAGCCTCCCACCCCGCCCTCGATCACGCTGCTCGCCGCCGACGGCACGCCGATCGCACGGCGCGGGGCCATCATCGGCAAATCTGTCGATGCGGCGAAGCTGCCCGATTACGTTCCCAACGCCTTCGTCGCGATCGAGGATCGCCGCTTCTACCATCACTGGGGGATCGACCCGCGCGGCATCCTGCGCGCCGCGATCCACAATATGCGCGCGGGCGGCGTGCGCGAGGGCGGCAGCACG
>JBQCEK010000436.1:0-3449 GCA_051960335.1 Sphingomonas sp. | reverse complement strand
CCTGGGTCTGGGCGAGGGGCTGCCCGCCCGATCGCGCCGCGATCAGCGCCGCCAGCCGCTCGTCCGACGCCGCCACCGGCGCCCCGCCGACCCCTTCGGCGACCAGCTTCACCGCCCGCTGCGCGATCGCATTGCCGAGATACCCATCGCGCACCTGCGCCTCATAAGACCGCGGCCACTCGCCAATGACGATCGGATACGATTGCCCGCGCGCCAACGCCGGACGCGCCTCGACGCGCCCGGCCGCCTTCCAGCCGAACCATTTCATGTGTTTCTCCGCTTCGTCACCCCGGACTTGTTCCAGGGTCCAACGAGCCGCAAGCCGAGACTTCCCGAGGCCTGCGCTGCCCTTGCCGACTAAACCCCCCAGCCAAACCCGAACCGAGTCTCGCCGATCATTTCGCCCTCGACCCCGAACCGCCGCTCGACAATCATCCCGCGCCCACCGTGATCGACCGTCACCACCGTGCTGCACCGCGTGCCGTAAACCGGATGCCGAATGAACACCGGCGAGCCGACCGGCTCCTGCTCATCGCCGCCGCCATCGTCGAAGCGCCGCTCCTCGCGCAGCGCCGCGAACAAGTCCTCGACGTCGCCCCTATCCTCAAGCGCCCACCGCTCGACCGCCGCCTGCAAGACTTCCGTCTTCGGCCAGGGCGCATCGTGCACCCCGTTCGACAGGCCATGCACGCCCGGCCCGAGCGCCCGCACGACGCAGTCCGGCCGATTGCTCAGCAACGCCAGCTGGTCGCCATCGGCCACCAGCAAGTTGAACGGATTGAACCGCCCGAGCTCATCCCCCGCAACCGCCGCCAACCCGCGTTGCAGCGCGTCGGACACTAGCCCGCCGCGCGACGCTTTCGCCGGATCGGCCCCGCCCGCCGCACGCACATTGGTCACCACCGCGAATCGCCCGGCGTCATTGACCCCGAGCCAGGTTCCGCCGCCGACCATATCGCGCCCGGCGATCGTCCCGCCGCCACCATCCCACCGTGCCAGCGGCAGACTGGGCCGCGCATGCAGCTCGTCACGATTGCCGGCGGCCACCAGCCGCCATCGCGGGCTCGATCGCCAGGCCAAAGCTAGAACGCACATATCAATCCCTTCGTCACCCCTCACAACCGCCTGACGCTCGCCTCGCCGCGCCGCCCCAGCATCAACTCCGCCAGCGCCCACACCAACGCGTCGGCCCGGTCCGGCGACCTGCCCGGCCCTTCATAGCCACCGCCGGCGATCATCCCGCACATCTCGTCCTCCAACGCCGCGAACGCCCCGACATGGCTCACCCGCCCCGCCTCGTAGAGCGTCGCCACCGGCTCGGCCCGCGCGCTCTTGCCGCGCGTCGCGTGGACCAGCGTCACCGGCAATCCGCACTCCGCTGCCAGCAGCACGCTCTTCACCATCTCCCCGCCCTGATTGGCCTCGGCGATCACCCGGTCGGCATGCCACCGCGCCGTCGCCCGCGCCATCGCGCGCGCCCAGCGCTCGGGGCTGGCGCCGCGCACGCTCGCGTCGTCGAGCACATAGCCGCGCCCGTCGCGCCCCAGGCCCGCCACCACGATTCCGCAGGCATCGCCGCCGGTCCCCGCCGGCGGATCGACGCCCACCACCACGCGCACCAGTTCGGCCGCGGCCGCTACCCGGCAGCGCTCGATCCCGGCGCGCAACCACAAGGCGCCCGTCAGATCCTCGATCAGCTCGCCGTCGAGCTCCTGCCGCCCGAGCGTGGTCGCGCCGTACATGCCCTGCATCGCTTCGACGAAACTCGCCGGCAGATGCGCATTGTCCCGCGTCCGCCCCAGCGTCTCGATCACGCCGGGCAGCGTCATCACGCGGCGCATCAGCGCGTTCGGCCGCGGCGTCGTCGTCACCAGCACGCGCGGACGGTCGCCGATCCGCATCGTCATCATCAGATTGTCGCAGGTCGCGTCGCCGTTGCGCCATTTGGAAAGCTCGTCGCACCACGCCACGGCATGCTCCGGCCCACGCAGCTTCTCGGGCGCCTCGGCCGAATAAACATAAGCCACCGCGCCCGATTTGAAGGTCAGTTCCCCGGCATCGCGCCGCCAATCGAAATGGTCGCCGTGACGGCCGACCCGCAGGATGCCGCTCTCGCCCTCGATCATCACCCGGCGCACGTCCTCGATCGTGCCGCCGACCAGCGCGATGCGGCTGTCGGGCATCGCTCGCGCCATGGCGCTCACCCATTCCGCTCCCGCGCGCGTCTTGCCGAAGCCGCGGCCGGCGCGAATCAGCCATACCCGCCAGTCGCCGGGCGGCTCGATCTGCCCGTCATGCGCCCATAGCGCCCAGCGTTCGTTGAACTCGCGCCGCTGCGGCGCGGTCAGCGTGCGCAAGACCTGCCGGCGGATCCCCGGTTCGATCTGCGCCAGCCGGGTCAGCAGCCCGGCACCCTCATCCTCACTCACGTCTCGGGTTCGGCCTTGGCCTTCGCCAGCCGCCGTTCGATCGCCGTCAGCTTCTTGTCCAGCGCGGCGTCGGTTTCCTCCTCGGTCGCCCACACGAAGATGCGCCCGCGCCGGTCTTCGCTGCGCGCCTTCGCCTCGGCGCGGCGCAGCTGCATCACCTTGATCGCCATTTGCGGATCGAATTCAGCCGGCTCGATCGGCGTGCGATCATCCTCGGTCGGATTTTCGTCGCCGCGCTGCTCGCCCAGCGCACGGGCGACCAGCTCGGCCTCGATCCGGGCATAGCCTTCCTGCAGCGCTTCTTCGTACAGAATCGCGAAATGCGGATCGCGCCGCTTGAGCACGCGGACGCTATGATCGGTCATTCCGCACGTCTTCGCCGACAGGGCGGTGTTGCAGGTCGCCGCGAACGTATCCAGGAAAAGCGCGCGCTTGGCTTTCGTCCAACCGTCGCTGCGTGCTTTGCGTTTCTGGCAGGTGCGCCGGTTGCTGCCTCCGATCACGGTCATGTCCATCCCCCAAATGCGACGTCGAAACGCAATCGGGCCGGTCGCGATTTCCATCGCCCGGCCCGACTCGCAATTCTTCAGCGTTCCTGTTGTGTACCGAAACAGCGTGACGATGTCAAGCTATTTTTGCCTATTTGGTTATATTCACCGCAACACGCTTTGCCATTCGGTCATTCGCCGTATCGATTGGGCGATCCCGATCTCGCTTCGCGCGATCTCGCGATAGGCGCCGGGCCGCAGGCCGAAACGCGCCAGAAACGCTTCGCTCTGCCGCGCCTCGGTCGAAAAGCCGAGTTGCGCCGCCAGTTGCGCCAGCGATCGATGATCGTCGCGATCGGCCAGCCGTTCGCTCAATGCTTCCAGGCGTCGTCGGCGGATATACGCGGCCAGCCCGCCCCATTGCTGGAAATCGCGGTAAAGCGTCGCGCGCGACAGGGCGAACCACGCCATCACCGCCGCGGGGCCGAAGCCGGGCTCGAACAACCGTTCCTCGATATGCGCACGCACCCGG
>JBQCEK010000435.1:0-6916 GCA_051960335.1 Sphingomonas sp. | reverse complement strand
CGGCGATGGACGAACCGGCCGAGACCGTCTGGTCCGGCAAGTATCTCACGGCGAAGAAGCGTGGGACGTGGGAATATGTCTCGCGCGCCGGGGGCATTCGCGCCGCAGTGATCCTGGCGATCGACGCTGGCGAGGTCATTCTGGTCGAGCAATTCCGCGTGCCGCTGGGCCGCGCTTGCCTGGAATTGCCCGCGGGATTGGTGGGCGATGTCGATGCGGGCGAAAGCGTCGAGCTATCGGCCCGGCGCGAGTTGGAGGAGGAAACCGGCTACCGCGCCGATCGCATCGAAGACCTGGGCGACTTCTATTCGAGCCCCGGCATGGCTTCGGAGAGCTTTACGCTGGTCCGCGCTTCGGGCCTGACCAAAGTGGGGGACGGTGGCGGCGACGGGGATGAGAACATCATCGTCCACCGCGTGCCGATCGGCGAGATTGAGGCTTTCGTCGCCGCCAAGCGCGCCGACGGGCTGGCGATCGACGTTAAGTTGCTGCTGCTGCTCGCTGGCACGATCCTCGGCTGAGGATCAGCGGAAATTGTCAGCGTAAGCCTGCAGCTTGAGCTTGCGGGCCGGGGCCGGAACCACGGTGTAGGCAAAACCTTCGCGATCCGCATAGCCCTGCGCCGCCTCGAGCGTGGGAAAGCTCAGCCGGACCTGCTCGTCGGTATCGCCCGAGCCGGCCCAGCCGGTCAGCGGATCGGGGCGCTTGGCCTCGCCGGGTTCGAACTCGACGACCCAGCGATCGGTGCGATACTTGCCCGATTGCATGGCGTTTTTCGGGCGCTGATAGATGCGGACAGTCTTCATGGCGCTCCCTTATCCATTTTGCGCGCGGCGCGCATCAGCGTTTTTCGTTCGCGTAGTGGCCGTGGCCGAGGCCGGATCATCGGGCCACGGATGGCGCGGATAGCGGCCGCGCATTTCCTTCGCAACCGCCGCCCAGCTCCCTGCCCAGAAACCGGGCAGATCGCGGGTGGTTTGAATGGGGCGACCGGCGGGCGACGTCAGGCTCAATACCAGCGGCACGCGCCCCTGCCCCACCACCGGATGATCGGCGAGGCCGAATAGCTCCTGCGGGCGCAGCGTGACGGTAGGGCCGGCCTCGGCGCCATAATCGATCGCGTGAGTGCTGCCCGTCGGCGCGGCGAAGCGCGGCGGTGCGAGGCGATCGATCGCCTGGATGCCATCCCAGCCGATCAACGCGCGCAGCGCGCCATCGAGCATCGCGGGATCGATATCGGCCAGCCGTCGCTTGCCCGCCAGCAATGGCGCGAGCCATTCGTCGAGCCGGTCGATCAGGCTGGCGTCGTCCAGCGCCGCATCCTGGCCGGCGAAGGCGGCGCGCTGGCGTAGCGCGCGTGTCGCCTCGCCCCACGGTAGCAGCGCGACGCCGTGGGCGCGCACCCCTTCCAATAACGCGGCGGCGACGACGTCGGGATCGGCCTCGCTGTCCGGCCCGCTGGCGAGGCGAATCGCGCCGAGCCGTCGTTCGCGCATCGGGCGGACGGCCCCGGTGGCGGGATCGAACACCGCAGTGCGGCGACTCTCGATTCGATCGCCGAACAATTCCTCCACGGTGGCGGCATCGATCGGCGCGGCGGAAAGGATGCGTGCGCCGGCGGCCATACCCTGCGTCTCGGCAACAGCGAGCCATTCGGCACGCGCCAGCGGAGAGGTGGGATCGATGCGAAAACCGCGCCCGCCGACCGACGCCCAGTTTTCGCCCGAGGCATCGCGGCGGCGCGACACCCGATCGGGAAAGGCAAGCGCGATTGCCATGCCCACTTCGTCGCTCGAACGGAAATCGGAATCAGGCGCCTGGATGGGACGATCCTGAGGGCCGTCGAGCGCGGGGATCCGGCTTCCTCCGGGCTGACGGACAAGCTGCGCCCACCGTTCCGCCAGTTTCCGCGCCGCCTCTGCGCGCTGGCCGCGTTCGGTGCGCCAGCGGCGACGGCGGATGTCCAGATCGGGATCGGCGCCGCCGAGACCGCGCTCACCGAGCAGCACCGCTACCTCGGCCGCCGTGCGCGCCAGACCCAGCGGCACAGCTTCGAGCAACATATGCGCAAGCCTGGGCGGCAGCGGAAGCCGGGCGATGGCGCGGCCGTGCGCGGTCGGCCGGCCATCCGCGTCAAGCGCGCCGAGCCGCGCGAGTCGAGACCGCGCCTCGGCGATCGCCGCTTCGCTCGGGGGATCGATCCATCGCAAATCGCGCGGATCGCGGACGCCCCACAGTGCGCAATCGAGCGTCAAGGCCGAAAGATCGGCTTCGAGGATTTCCGGCGGATCGAAGCGCGGCAGCCCTGCCGTCGCCGCTTCTTCCCACAAACGATAGGCGACACCGGCCCCCTGCCGCGCGGCTCGGCCGGCGCGCTGCGTGACCGCGGCCTGGCTTGCACGTTCGGTGACGAGTCGCGTCATCCCGGCGGCGCGATCATAGCGCGGACGCCGTGCCAGCCCGGAATCGACGACGATGCGGATGCCATCGAGCGTCAGGCTGGTTTCGGCAATCGAGGTGGAGAGGACGATCTTGCGGCGGCCGTGCGGATCGGGCGCGATCGCAGCGCGCTGGGCGGCGGGATCGAGGCTGCCGTGGAGTTTGTGGAGAACGATGCCCTGGCCGGGATCGCCCAGCCGCTCGGCGGTCCGCTCGATCTCGGCAACGCCGGGCAGGAAGGCGAGCACCCCGCCCTCGTCCGCCGCCAGCGCGGTGCGGATCGCCGCGGCCACCGCTACCTCGATCCGCACCTCGGCACTACGTCCGAGGTGACGCAGTTCGAGCGGATAGCTGCGCCCCGCGCTTTCGATCACCGGCGCATCGTTCATCAAGCCCGCGAAACGTGCGCCATCCAGCGTTGCGGACATCGCCACCAGTCGCAAATCCGGCCTGAGCCCGGCTTGCGCATCGAGCGCGAGCGCTAGGCCGAAATCGCTATCAAGGCTGCGTTCGTGAACCTCATCGAACAGCACCGCCGACACGCCGGCCAATTCGGGATCGGCCTGGATACGATTGACGAAAATACCCTCGGTAACGACGGTGACGCGCGTTTGGGCCGAGCGCTTGCTGTCCATTCGCGTGGCATAGCCGTAAGTTTCGCCGACGCGCTCGCCCGCCAGCGCGGCCATCCGCTCCGCTGCGGCGCGCGCGGCAAGGCGCCGGGGGCTGAGCAGCAGGATTTCGCCCGCGCACCACGGCTCGTCGAGCAGCGCTGGCGCGACGGCAGTGGTCTTGCCCGCGCCGGGCGGCGCGACCAGCACCGCGTTGTCGCAATCGCGCAGCGCCGCGCGCAAGGCCGGCAAGACCTTTTCAATCGGCAAGTCACTCATCGCAGCACGGCCCGGGCAATCGCTGCCTCAGCCGCCGAAGCCCGCTATCGAGCACCGTGGCCGGTCAACACGATCTTGATGGTCTGCAACGCGATCGTCACGTCGAGCCAGAACGAGAAATTCTTGATGTAATAGAAATCATAATGAAGCTTGTCGCGAACGTCCTCGACTTCGGCGACATGGCCCTGATTGACCTGCGCCCAGCCGGTGATGCCGGGGCGGATGATGTGCCGATAGTGATAGAAGGGGATTTCCGCCTCATACCATTTGGTCAAGGCGATCGCTTCGGGGCGCGGGCCGACCCAGCTCATTTCCCCGCGAAGGATGTTGAGGATCTGCGGCAGTTCATCAATGCGCGAGCGGCGGAGGAACCGCCCCACGCGCGTGATGCGGTGATCGTCGTCGAGGGTCATCGCCGCGCTTCGCCCATCGCCATCCGCCTCCGGATCGGACGAGTGGCGCATGGTGCGGAACTTGTAGACCCTGAAATGCTTCCCGCGAAATCCCGTTCGATGCTGGCGGAACAGCACCGGGCCGGGGCTGTCGATCCGAATGGCGACCGCGACGGCGAGCAACAGGGGCGCCAGATAGACAAGCGTCACCGCCGCGACGATCCAATCGAAGACGCCCTTGATCTTGATATACGCCTGATCCGGGTTGAGCGATCCGAGCGTATTTTCAGAGAAGTGCCTGATCTCCACCCGCCCCGTCAGCTGCTCAACCACCTGCTGAACATGAAAGACGGGAAAGCCCTTGAGCGCGCAATCGGCGATCTTGCGTTGCCATTCGTCGGTCAGATCGGCGTGAAGATCGGCGACGACACCGTTCCAGCCGCGGCTCGCCGATGATGGATCGGCAATGTCCACCCACGTCACGCCAGGAATATGCCGCGCCATGTGCGCGTCGCCGCCGGGCACGATCGCCAGCGTGTAGGATCGGCGGCGGCGCAGCAGCAGCTCGACCGCCGTGAACCACAGGACCGAGATGCCGTAAGCGATCAGGAAATGCCCGCTGCTGTAACGGAGCCGCAGCACCAGAAACACCGCCATCACGACGCCGAAGCAGATCGAGAACGCGGGCAGGATCGATCGCCCGGCGTTGACGCCAGGGAACACATCGAGCTTCTTGTACAGCGCATATCCGCCGATGACAGCGATGATCGAGCCCACCGCGGTCGCCTGAGAATTGACCATTAGCATCGACGTGGACGTGAACAGCGGCCGCAGGACGAACGGCAAGACCACGGCGAAAAGCAGCCCGCCGGCGAGCTGGTAGCGGCGGCGGATCAGCCCGCCGGGCAAGCCAGCAGGTGGCGGTGCCGCGCGTGCCGATTCAACAACGACGGGGGACAATTGCATGGCGCTGGCCATAGGAAACACCGCATAGCAAAGCAACTAAACCCCGCCGAAATCGACGAAAGGAGCGGCGGAACGCCCAATGTTTGCGGGAGGATACGGCTTTCGGCTGAATTTAGCGGCATGCCTCGCGCTGTATTTTCGGTGACGGTTGGTGCGGACAAGCAGCGTTCGAGGCAGCTCCGCCTCGATCCCATCGAGATTAATCCGGATGGCGATGCGCCTTCCCCATCCTAATCGGTGACGCAGCCCGCGCGGCTGCGTAGTGTTTTTGAAGGCTGGCAAAGGAATTATGATGCGCAATACACTAAGGCGCGGGCCATTGAGGAAGCGTGGCTGAGGCGTTTCGCGGATCGACCGACAAGATTCCGGCAAAACGCCGGCAGGATGGAGAAGACGGCATTTTCACCCCGACGCATCTCGACCGGCTCGAGGCCGAAAGCATCCACATCATGCGCGAAGTGGCGGCGGAGGCTGACAAGCCGGTGATGCTCTATTCCGTCGGGAAGGATTCGGCAGTGATGCTGCATCTCGCGCGCAAGGCCTTCTATCCCGCACCGCCGCCGTTTCCGTTGCTTCACGTGGATACGACATGGAAGTTCGGCGCCATGTATGAGCTTCGCGATCGCGCCGCGCGCGAGGCGGGGATGGAGCTGATCGTTCACCAGAATCCCGACGCCAAGGCGCAGGGGATCAACCCGTTCGATCACGGCGCGCGCCACACCGATATGTGGAAGACGGAAGGACTGAAACAGGCGCTCGACCAACACGGCTTCGATGCTGCGTTCGGCGGCGCGCGACGCGACGAGGAGAAAAGCCGGGCGAAGGAACGCATCTTTTCGTTCAGAACCGCCAGCCACCGCTGGGACCCCAAGGCGCAACGGCCCGAATTGTGGCGGCTCTACAACGCCAGGAAGGCAAAGGGCGAAAGCATCCGCGTCTTCCCGCTCAGCAATTGGACCGAGCTCGACATCTGGCAATATATCCAGTTGGAGGGGATCGAGATCGTGCCGCTCTATTTTGCCGCGCCACGCCCCACGGTGGAACGCGACGGGCTGATCCTGATGGTCGATGACGATCGTTTCCGCCTGCGCCCCGGCGAGGCGCCGGTGACGCGGTCGATCCGGTTCCGTACGCTGGGCTGCTATCCCCTGACGGGCGCGGTGGAAAGCGATGCGACCGATTTGAGCGCGGTGATCCAGGAAATGCTGCTGACCACAACGTCCGAGCGCCAGGGACGCGCGATCGATCACGATGCGGCCGCCAGCATGGAAAAGAAGAAGCAGGAGGGGTATTTCTGATGGCGTCGGCCGAACCCCGCTACCAGGTCGATGCGCTGATCGCCGAGGACATCGACAGCTATCTCGCGATCCATCAAGCCAAATCCATGCTGCGATTCATCACTTGCGGCTCGGTGGACGACGGCAAATCGACGCTGATCGGGCGGCTGCTCTACGATTCGAAGATGAT
Organism: Sphingomonas sp.; assembly: GCA_051960335.1. Classification (GTDB taxonomy): domain Bacteria; phylum Pseudomonadota; class Alphaproteobacteria; order Sphingomonadales; family Sphingomonadaceae; genus Sphingomonas. Next base: position 762 of record JBQCEK010000435.1, on the reverse strand, counting down.
CTTCGAGGATCAACTCGCCGCGCTCGAATCGGATTCGAAGCGCGCCGGTAGCCAGGGACAGGAAATCGACTTCGCGCTGCTGGTCGATGGTCTTGCCGCCGAACGTGAGCAGGGAATTACGATCGACGTCGCCTATCGCTTCTTCGCGACAGAAAAGCGCAAGTTCATCGTCGCCGACACGCCGGGGCATGAACAATATACCCGCAACATGGTCACCGGCGCATCGACCGCCGATCTCGCGGTGATCCTGATCGACGCGCGCAAAGGCGTGTTGACGCAAACGCGGCGGCATTCGTTTCTTGCCCACTTGATCGGCATTCGCAACATCGTGCTCGCCGTGAACAAGATGGATCTGATCGGATACGATCAGGCGCAGTTCGAGGCGATCGTCGCCGACTATCGCGCCTTCGCTGACAGCATCGGAATCGGCGCCTTCACCGCGATCCCGCTTTCGGGCCTGCGCGGCGACAATATCGCCGGGCGATCCGGGGCGATGCCGTGGTTCGACGGACCGACGCTGATCGAGCATCTCGAAACGGTGGCGGTGGATGCCGAGGCGAACCGCGCCAAGCCATTCCGGATGCCGGTGCAATGGGTCAACCGGCCCAATCTCGATTTCCGGGGATTCGCCGGAATGATTGCGGGCGGCACCGTCAAACCCGGCGACGGGGTGCGCGTGCTGCCATCGGGCCGAACGACCACGGTTGCCCGGATCGTGACGTTCGACGGTGATCCCGACGAGGCCGTCGCGGGACAATCGGT
>JBQCEK010000434.1:0-2591 GCA_051960335.1 Sphingomonas sp. | reverse complement strand
TGATCGGACATGATGACGTCGATCAGCCCCGCGGCGAGCGCCGCGACCAGCGCCACGCGATCCTCCTCGGCGCGCAGCGGAGGCCTGAGCTTGAGGAAGGTACGGTAGGGCCCGACGTCGATCTCGTTCAAGGTGACATGGTTGATCGAGGCGGAGGCGGTGACCCGCAACCCTTCGTCCTTGGCGCGGCGCAGCACTTCGAGCGACTCGCCGCAGGTGAGGGACGCCGCGTGGTAACGGCTTTCTGTGAGCGCGACGAGGCGCATGTCGCGTTCCAGCACGATTGTCTCGGCCGCGGTGGGCACGCCCGTGAGGCCAAGCCGGGCAGCGAACTCGCCTTCGTTCATCACCCCTTCGCCGGCGATGTCGGGATCTTCGGTGTGATGCACGATCAGCGCGTCGAAATCGCGGGCATAGGTGAGGGCGCGGCGCATGACCTGCGCGTTCGTCACGCTCTTGGCGCCGTCAGTGAAGGCGATCGCTCCCGAAGCCTTTAGCAGGCCGATCTCGGCAATCTCTTCGCCGCGCAGCCCGTTGGTCAGCGCCGCAATCGGCTGCACGTGAACGATCGAGGTGTCGCGCGCGCGGCGCAGGACGAAATCGACGATGGCGGGGTCGTCGATTGCCGGCGTGGTGTCGGGCTGCGAGACGATGGTGGTGACGCCTCCGGCGGCGGCCGCCTGGCTCGCCGAGGCGATGGTCTCGCGATATTCCGCGCCGGGCTCGCCGACGAAGGCGCGCATGTCGATGAGGCCGGGCGCGACCACCTTGCCCTTGCAGTCGATGACCTCGGTCGCCTCGGGCACGCCGGCCGCGCCGATGCCGCGCTTGGCCTCGCGGATCACGCCGTCGGCGATGAGAAGATCGCCGTCGATGTCGAGGTCGCGGGATGGGTCGATGATGCGCGCATTGGCGAGCAGGATGGGGCGGCGCTCGGCGAGCATCATCATCGAGAAGTGTCCTCGGGCCCGCCGACGCGAACGGGCTCACGCATTGGGCAGGTTCCGCGACAGCGCCTCGAGCACGGCCATGCGCCCCGCACCTCCCATCTCCACCTGCTCGCGGATCAGCGATTGGGCGCCGTCGGCGACCGCGCTGTCGATCTCGACGCCGCGGTTCATCGGCCCCGGATGCATGACCAGTGCGTCCGGCTTGGCATAGGCGAGCTTCTTCTGATCCAGTCCGAAATAATGGAAGTATTCCTGCATCGAGGGCACGAATGAGCCGTTCATGCGCTCGCGCTGCAGGCGCAGCATCATCACGATGTCGGCGTCGCGCAGGCCCTCGCGCATGTCGCGCGTGGCTTCGACCCCGAAGCGCTCGATGCCGGAAGGCATCAGCGTCGACGGGGCGACCACGCGCACCCGTGCGCCCAGGGCATTGAGCAGGATGATGTTCGAGCGCGCGACGCGCGAGTGCAGGATGTCGCCGCAGATCGTGACGATCAGCCGCTCGATGCGGCCCTTGTTGCGGCGGATGGTGAGCGCGTCGAGCAGCGCCTGGGTCGGATGCTCGTGCGAACCGTCGCCGGCGTTGATCACCGAGCAATCGACCTTCCTGGCCAAGAGCTCGACCGCGCCGGAGGCGTGATGGCGCACCACGATGATGTCGGGATGCATGGCGTTGAGCGTGATCGCCGTGTCGATCAGCGTTTCGCCCTTGCGCATCGAGGAGGAGCCGACCGACATGTTCATGACGTCGGCGCCGAGTCGTTTTCCGGCGAGCTCGAAGGAGGCCTGGGTGCGGGTCGAGACCTCGAAGAAAAGATTGATCAGCGTGCGCCCGCGCAGCGCCACCTGTTTCTTGTCGATCTGGCGGTTGAGCTCGACAAAATTCTCGGCGAGGTCGAGCAGCCCCAAAATCTCCTCGCGCGAAAGCCCTTCGATCCCCAACAGATGGCGCTGGTTGAGGACGAAGGTGGGCTTTGGTGCGATGTTCATTAAAGGCGTTTCTATAGGCCCGACCGCGGCCCCCCGCAAGGGAGCGCGGGCGCTCCCGCCAACGCAATTGTGGATGTTTTGCGAGGCGACGCCAGGCTGAAACGGGGAAGAATTCGCGTTATCAATGCATGCTCGCGCCGAAACCGGAGCGCCAAGGGAGCAGGCGATGCGCGTCGAGGAGGTGCTCAACCAGTCGCCGCCCTATGTGGACATCGACCTCTACGCCAGCGATCGGCCGCTTGCGGACGCGGTCGCGGCCAACGGCGGCGGGCGCGACGCGGCGGCGCTCTCGGCCTTCGGCAGGCACTGGGGCTCGGCCGAGATGTTCGAGCTTGCGCGCGCGGCCAATGAGTACTCGCCGCAGCTCAAGGCCTTCGACCCGAAGGGCTTCCGCCGCGACCTCATCGCGTTTCATCCGGCCTATCACCAATTCATGGCGGAGAGCATCGCCGCCGGCTTGGCGGCCTCGACCTGGCGCGAGGATGGCACGCCCGCGCGCGCACCCGCGCAGGTGGCCCGCGCCGCGCGCTTCTACATGGCGGCGCAGGTCGAGACCGGCCACCTCTGCCCGATCACGATGACCCACGCCGCGGTGGCGGCGCTCGCGGTCGAGCGGGCGCTGGTGGCCAAGTTCATGCCCAAGATCATGTC
>JBQCEK010000433.1:0-4135 GCA_051960335.1 Sphingomonas sp. | reverse complement strand
TGATGTCTGGCGCGCGTCCCCCGACAATATCGCTCAGCTACAATCCTATCTAACGGAGCTGGGCCCGACGCGCGGAGCAGAGTTCGTTCGCATTGTGACGCGGCTGCTGGCCAATGCGAAGGCGGCTCGCGCTGCTGATCGGCCCTGGATCATCCCTGACCATTGCACGTCTCGAACAACGCCTTCGCGTAGTGCCATCGCCGCACCCTCGCCCTTCAAAGGCAAGTTGCTCCTGCTCACCGACAATCGCTGCTTCAGTTCCTGTCTTGCCTTGACTCACGATTTTCGGCAGCTCGGCGCCATCCAGATTGGACAGACGACCGATGCCAACACCCATTACTCGGAGGTACGCGAAATTCTGCTGCCATCGGGGCTATCCTATTTCTCGACGCTCCAGGCATTCGCTCCCGGCACGCCGCGTCAGCTCGGTCCGTTCGTTCCTACTTATGCTTTCGACGGCGACATTGCCGATACGCCTCTCGTCGAGAAATGGGCGCTCGGCATTGCCACCGACGAAAAGCGATAAATAGAGCGTCGGCGGGTGATTGCCGACGCCATACTACTGGCCCGCAGCAATGGTGCGTCACCATTCGGCTGGTCAGGAGACCCTGGTAAAAAGCGTGTCATGGCCCTCTCGCCGATAGGCGAATGAAACCACGAGTCCTGCTCCATCGCGCTGGAAGACCTTGCGGAAACGCGCGCGGCCCGGTGTGAACAGGACATCGCGCACTTCAGCCTTTTGCGGTGTTGCGGGGCCACCGTTAACGGCAGCCATCAACGATCCATCGCGGATCGAGAAGGTGAATCGATCGCCGGACCGATCGATGTAATTGCCGACATAGTCTTGGAGTGTCGACCGCGGCAGATCGACGGCGACCGGATCGTCCTGCAACGCGATCGTTTCGCTGCTGATCATCCGCCAAGAAGCCGCCGGTGTCCGACGCCAGGTTTCGACGGACTGGAAGCGGGCGCGCGTGTCCACGCCTGCAACCGAGGCCATCTGGTCATCAATGAAACGGGTGACCCCAATATCGCCATAGACCTCGCAATGCCAATGAGTGATGGATTGTTGAACGGTGACGCCAGGAACCGGTGGGCGGACCGTCGCGACCAAAACTGCCTTTGTCGCAATGCCGCCATCCTCGTTGACGAACGTGACGCGTTCATCGAGCAATCTGTCCATCACCTTCGTATTGCCGTTCGCGCTTGCCGCAGCGAACTGCTCGGTGCGCTGCCTCAGCGAGGCGCACGTATCAAGCCGCGCGGATGCTCGGCACGGCATTGGCCCGATCAGAAGAAGCAAGAAGCCGGCGGATTGCGTCAATCGACCAACGTGAAGCCTGCCTGCCAATGGTCCCTCCTGATCCTGGCCGATCTTGATCGCGTGAGGCTGAAGGGGCGGGATAGGTGCGGCCAGCACTATCGAACGGATGACCGCGCCCGCAGCGCGAACATCGCTGGATCAACCAACGCCTCCGAAGAACCTCATCGCGACACGTCCCGCATAGGCGCCATCCGCCGAATGAGGCGCCAGAGGCCCATGACTCGGTCGCGAGCGCTCCCTCCTCATTGCGCTCGACGAACGTCCGCGATGAACGACGTGTGCCATGATCTACCGCCATCGATCGACCGGGCCACGTCATAGCGGTGATGATCGCGCGAGAAGATGGTCCAAGTCCCCTTCACCAGCATCGATATTCCCTCGATATCTTCCTGCTCGTAGAACTCCAGCTTGCCGTCAATGAGCCCACCGATGCTCGGATGCTCCATTCGTCCGATCGAGCTATCGACGTAGTTCTGGCTCCACTGACCAGCTGTGGGATCGTACAGAAACAGCGTTGCTGCCTGCCAATGCGCGCCGTCGCCGTCGGCAGCGACTTCCTCGATTATTGCTTTGCCGTTCCATAAGGTACGCGCGACCTTCGTACCCGTCATATGAGCCTGCTGGTTCGGATGGCCGAAGGGATCCTTGATGATCGTGACCTCAGTCGTCCAGCGACCGAGCGAGAAATCCATATCATGCGAACCATCCCTGATGGCACCCCTGAGAGGAGCGGCATTCGAGGCTGGCGTGGCTGCCAACAGCAAACAGGCAATCGTCGTCTTATACCAGCCAGGCATCATCCGCTTCCCCAAGACCCAATTCGAGCGACGGTTAAGGTCTCATCGGGGCGCCCGATCCAGTGCCATTTCGCCAAAACTCTTGAAGCGATCGACCAAAAGTGGCCCATTGCATCGATGGCGCCACTTTTTGAACTTCCCGTCACGCGCGCACGGCCCGGATCACGCGATGTCGCCGGCCATCTCTACCGCCAGCTGAAGGAGGCCATCATCGACGGGCGGCTTCCAGCCGGACTGCAACTTCCGTCAAACCGCCGCGCACCTGATGTTTTCGGCACATCGAGAAACACTGCGCAAGATGTCTACGACCGGCTTGCCCAGGATGGCCTGGTCCGATGTCGGCACGGCTCAGGCACCTATGTCCGCGCCCAGCCAGCACAACCGGCCTCGGGACAGGGACTGCCAGACACCGTCAACAACCCCCTGCCCCACCCTGTCTGGTCCCGTTCCGACATCCGGTCGTGGATCGGGTTCTGGAACGAGGAGCAGGGACTTTCTGCCCCGATCACCGCAGACTTGCGGCCAGCACTTGTCGATCAGAAGCTGTTTCCTCATGCGACCTTCCGGCAGATCATGGCGCGCCAGCTCCGCCAGAGGGAAATTGCCCCGGCGTCATCGCGTAGCCCGCAGGGGAATGCCGGCAACCGGCAGCTGCGCACGGCCATTGCTCATCACATCGGCCTCACCCGCGCCGTCGTCGCCAGTTATGATGACATTCTCGTTACCTCCGGGGCACAGCAAGGGTTCGACATCATTGCCCGAACACTGGTCGAACCGGGCTCAGTCGTCGCCATCGAGGACCCCGGTTATCCCCCTATGCGCGTGCCATTCGCCGCGGCCGGCGCTCGGCTCGTTCCGGTCCGAGTTGACGCAGAGGGGCTGGTCGTTGAGGACATCCCCGACGACGCGAAGATCATTTGCGCGTGCCCTTCACACCAGTTTCCGCTCGGCATGACTACCTCGCGAGCCCGCCGCGAGGCTCTGCTCGACTTCGCCGCAAGGCGCGGCGCGGTGATCGTCGAGGACGATTATGATGGGGAATTTCGGCACGACGGCAGTCCGATCATGGCGCTGCGAAGCGCCGGGAGTGCGGACAATGTCTGCTATGTGGGCACCTTCTCGAAAACCATGCTGCCATCGCTGCGGCTGGGCTATCTTGTCCCGCCGCCTTGGGCGCTTGCACGGATGATCACAGCGAAGAACGCGATGGACTGGCACTGCTCCGTGCCGCTTCAGGCGACGGTCGCTGCGTTCATCGCGAGCGGAAACCTCGCGCGGCACATCAAGCGAATGCGTCGTGTGTATGATGAACGTCGGAAGCATATGCTGGGCTTGGTCGACGCCATGCTGTCATCCCGGCTGACGGTAATGCCCTCCTCTTACGGCATGCATCTTGCCCTTCGGGCAACGCGCGCGGTCGATGCGGCGCAGGTCAGCCGCGCCCTCGCTCGTCAGGGCATCATGATCCATTCGCTCGATCGCTATTTCCTCGATGAAGTATCGACACCAGGCTTCGTGCTCGGCTTTGGAGCTTGCGATCACGACACGCTGTCTGCCGCAATCTCGGCGCTCAGCGACGCGCTGAACCGCTGAAAATGGCGATCTGGTGAGCGGTAATCACTCGGCGGCAATCGCCGCCTTCAGCTGGCGTCATTCCGGTCCGAAGCACTGCGTCTCATACGCAACCGGGCGATCAACCGTCCGCTGCCGGATTTATCGAAGGCGCTCCTCGTTGAATGAACTAGCCGATACCAGGACCGCCCCGTCGCTTTGCTGCCTCATGTCTTCGTGCGTCCTCGCGACTCGGCCACGCCGATGAGTAACGTTGAGTTACCCGGCATCTGGGAAATGGCCATTCCCATAAGGCGGCGCTTCAGCGAAGAATTGCGGCGGCGGCATCCAGTCGATTGGCGTAGGCATCAAGCGTCTTGCCGGTTCGCGCAGCATAATCATTGGCGTCGTCGAACCGGCGTTCTTCGATCGCTTCTCGCACGCCGGCGAAGGTTTTTGCGCC
>JBQCEK010000432.1:0-4137 GCA_051960335.1 Sphingomonas sp. | reverse complement strand
AAGCCTTTATTTCGAGGACCCTGACGGCCATGTCTTGGAACTCGCGACGCCGGGCGTCTGGCCGACCTATTGATCGGCGTTGAGGGCGCTTGCCAGCCAATCGGGAACGATCGCATCGCCGATCGCTTCGACGCGGCGATGTTCGACCATCAGGCCGAGATCGGGATAGCTGATCCGCGTGCGATCACCGTCGGGCGATAACGGCGCGACGATCAGTCGGCGGTTGATCTTGGCGCGATAGTGCATCCGCGCGGTGTTTTCCTGGCCGACGTAGCAGCCCTTGGCGAAACTGACCCCGTTCAATTCGCCGGCATTGCATTCGAGCCAAAGCGTTTCGCCGGAACCGAGCTCGGCGATCCCTTCTGTGACGCCGAGGCGGAGCCGGTGCTCGCGCCACCCCTCGGTGGGCGCGGACGGCGGCCCAAGCCAGCGGCGGCCGAGCGCAGCAAGCCGGGCATCGGGAACGCCGCGCTCCCCCTCCGGCGCCCAGTGGACCGCAAGATCCGATCGATCGATGGTGATGGCGCGGCGCAGGCGATACATCGACAAGCGCTTCGCAAGCGCATCTGCCTGTTCGGCCTCGCAATCGATCAGGATCGCCTCGCCATCCGCCCAGAGGATGAAATCGAACAGCGCCTTGCCTTGCGGGGTAAGCAGGGCCGTCCAGCGCGGCGCATCGGGCGCCAGCGTGAGCACGTCCTGCGTGACGAGCCCCTGCAGGAAGCCGCGAACGTCATCGCCCGCAAGGCGAAGGACGGCGCGATCGGCAAGCATCGTCGGGGTGGTTTCGAGCATGACGAACAGGTAGGGAGGCGATCGACACGGCGAAAGGGCTGACGATGGCGACGTTCGATCTCAAGCTGACCGGCGGTACGGTGCATACGCCCGGCGGGCCGGTGCGCGCCGATGTTGGGGTGCGGGATGGCAAGATCGTGGCGATCGGCGCGACGGGCGATGCCGGTGAGACGATCGATTGCACCGGGTTGGACGTGCTGCCCGGCGTGATCGATACCCAGGTCCATTTCCGCGAGCCGGGGCTGGTCCACAAGGAAGACCTGGAGAGCGGCAGCCGAGCGGCGGTGCTCGGGGGCGTCACCGCGGTGTTCGAAATGCCCAACACCAAGCCGAACACCGACAGCGCGGAAGCGATCGGAGACAAATTGGCGCGCGGCAAGGACCGGATGTGGTGCGACCACGCTTTCTATGTCGGCGCGACGAATGCCAATGCGGCAAGCCTCGCCGAGCTAGAGCGGCTGCCGGGGACGGCGGGCGTGAAGATCTTCATGGGCGCGTCGACCGGCGACCTGCTGGTGTCGGAAGACGCCAATCTGGCGGCGGTGCTTGCCTCCGGGCATCGGCGCGTGGCGATCCATGCCGAGGATGAGGACCGGATGAACGCGCGCAAGGATAGCCGCGTCGCCGGCGATCCGGCATCGCATCCGGTGTGGCGCGACGACGAGAGCGCGATGCTGGCGACGCGGCGCATCCTGAAGCTCGCGCGCGCGGCGAAGCGGCGCATTCATGTGCTGCATGTGACCACGCCCGCCGAGCTTGAGCTGCTGGGCCAGAACAAGGACATCGCGACCTGCGAAGTGACGCCGCAGCATCTGACGCTGGCGGGCGAAGACGCCTATCCGCGGCTTGGCACGCTGGCGCAGATGAACCCGCCGATCCGATCGGGGTCGCATCGGGAGGGGATTTGGCACTGGCTGAACCAAGGCGTGCCCGATGTGATCGGCAGCGATCACGCGCCCCACACGCTGGAGGAAAAGAGCAAGCCTTATCCCGATAGCCCGAGCGGGATGCCGGGCGTGCAGACGCTGCTGCCGCTGCTGCTCGATCATGTCGCGAACGGCCGAATGAGCCTCCAGCGGCTGATCGAGCTGACCAGTGCGGGCGCGCAGCGCATCTTCGGGATCGTCGGCAAGGGGCGGATCGCGGCGGGCTATGATGCCGATTTCTCGATCGTCGATTTGAAAGCGGCATGGACGATCGAGCAGGATTGGCTCGCCTCGCGATCCGGCTGGTCGCCGTTCACGGGGATGCGCCTGACGGGCAAGCCCATCGGCACGGTGATCCGCGGCAAGCGCGTGATGTGGGACGGCGCGCTGGCCGACACCGCGCATGGCCACCCGATCCGTTTCGAGGCGGTCGATTTCGGGTGAGCGTCTAACTCCGCCGAATGCGGGCGCGGGCGAGGCGGCGGTCTTCGAGGGAGTAATAGAGCCAGGTCTGGCCATCGCGAACGATGACCGACGCGGCGAAGGCGATGTCGGTGGCGCTGCGATCGTCCACCGGCGGTGGCGTGATCAGCGGCTCGATGCCGCGATCGACGACGTGGCGGCAATCGCGATCGAACGCCACCCAGCCGATCCGCCACCGCGCATCATGCGTTGCGCCATTGTAGAACATCACCGGGAAATCGGGATCGGTCATCAGCATCGGCCCGGTGGAGAGGTGCCAATTGTCCCAGGATTGCTGGCGCGGAAGGAATGGCGTGGGCTGTTCGTCCCAAGGACCGGCGGCGGCGCCGCCGATCGCGAGCCCGACGCGCGAGGCATTATCGGCGGCATATTCGTACCACAGTCGCCAATGGCCATCCGCCGTGCGATCGACGGTGGCTTCCTTTGTGTTACCCATCGATTTGGTCGAGGCCAGGGCGACGCCGCGTTTGGATAGTCGATCGACGCTGGGGCCAGTGGCGTAGAGCATGTTGCCGTGCGAAAAATCGGAGGTGACGCCGGTATAGTAAACGACATAGCCGTCATCCTGGCGAACGACCGTCGGATCCTCGACGCCACCGATATCGAGATCGTCCGGACCCGGCGTAATCGCGGGCGCATCCTCCATGTCGAAGATCAGGCCATCGTTGCTCCAGCCCGCCCAGATCACGCCGGTATCGCTGCGATCGGCCCCGGCCGGAGGAACAGCGCGGACCATGATGCCGAGCCTGCCATCCGGCTCCGTCCAGACATAGGGGCTCATCAGGTCGCGTTCGGCAAGCCCGGAGGGGCCATGCAGCGTAACGGGTTCAAGCGCCTCGACGTTGAAATCGATGCGGGTGCGGCGCGTGTTCATGCGCCGACGCCGAGAAGGAGAGAAAGGCCGCCATCGATGGTGAACGAGGCGCCGGTGACGTAGCCCGCTTCGTCCGAGGCGAGCCAGCGCGCCATCGCCGCGACCTCCTCCGGCCGGCCGGCGCGCCGCATCGGGATGTTGGCTTCGAGCTTGTGGCGATAGGCGAGATCCTCGACGGCGTGCTCGTTCATTGGCGTCAGGATCATGCCGGGACGGATCGCGTTGACGCGGATGTTGTTGGCGGCTTCCTCGATCGCCAGCGTCTCGACGAGGTTGGTGAGCCCGCTCTTGGCCGCGCAATAATCGCTGCCGCCGGCGCGCACGACTTCGGCATGGATCGACGAGATGTGGATTAGCGACGCCGGGCCACCGGAGGCCCGGCGGCCCCGGACGAAGCGACGCGAAACGAAAAACGCGCCCGTGAGATCGGTGCCGATCGTGCGCTGCCACTGGTCGGCTTTCATATCGCGTAGCCGCACGCCGGCCATGTTCACGCCGGCTGAGTTGACCGCGACCGATGCCGGGCCGAACGCCGCCTCGGCAGCGGCGAAGGCACGATCGACCGAGGTTTCGTCGCCGACATTGCACTGGATCGCAAGGGCGCGGCCTCCCGCCTGCTCGACGGCGGCCACCGATTTGTGCGCAGCGGCTTCGTCGCTGAAATAAAAGACGGAGACTGCGTCTCCGAGGGCGCCGAATGCCGCGGCGCAGGCCGCGCCAATGCCCGATTCCGCGCCGGTGACGACGACGCTGCGTTGCTTGTCCATCCGATCTCCTCGCTCGGCGCCTCAACGCCGCGCGGGCGCGCGAAGTTGCATGGAAAAACACTCGAATGAGAGGGCAGAAATGGACGTTGACGGTTTGATCGACGCGGTGATCGCGCGCGAGGGCGATTATGTCGCCAACTCTGCCGACCGGGGCGGGCCGACGCGGTTCGGCATCACCCAGGCGGTGGCGCGGCAGCAGGGCTACCCGGGCAACATGCAGGCGCTGCCGCGGACGCAAGCCGTGGCGATTTATCGACGCCTTTACTGGATTAGGCCGCAGATCGATCTGATC
>JBQCEK010000431.1:0-8274 GCA_051960335.1 Sphingomonas sp. | reverse complement strand
GGTGATGTTCTGCGCGCTGACGCGAAGCAATTGATAAGCCGAAAGGAACGCTGCGGCCGACAGCAGCACGCGCACGGCGATCATCGGCCCCGATCGACGCGTGATCCCGGGATGGAGATAGGGGCCGATGTCGCGCGAGCCAGCCGGCTCCTGCGCGAGCAGCAGATCGATGCGGTCGCGTTCGCCGCTCACGCCGCCTCGCGCCGTTCGACGAGCCAGTGATCGAGCGGGCGGCCGATCATCGAAGCCAGCTGCTGGATTTCGTCAGCATAAAAATCGGTCAGCCGGGCGCGAAGCTCGGGGGTCAGCGGCGGATACCGCACGTCCCGCGCGATCATCCCTCGAGCGCCTTCGAACAGCGGCGCGCCGCGGAATGGCGCGACGGCACGCTTGAACGGCGCCAGCACGGTACGCAGCGGCAAGGGCAGCAGCGGGGCGGCGCCATCGTTGATGCGCTGCGCCGCCACGGCCTCTGTAAACACGAAGGGCACGCCGATATGCGCACAAACCTGCTCGACGGTCGCACGCGGTGATCGCTTGACGTCATCATGGAGGATCAGCTGGATCCGATCGGCATCGAAATGATCGAACCACCGCGCCAGATGCGTCGCGTAGCGGCCGTCTTCGAGAAACCGCGGATAAGGATTATCGAGCGTCGTCAGATACTTTTCTGGACCGCCACGCACCGTACCGCGACGATAGAGCATCTTATAATCCGAATAGGCCCGCTCGATCGGATTGCGCAATTGGGCGACCAGCCTGACCTCGGGAAGCAGCGCGGCGATCCGGCTGGGCGCCAGGGGGTGCGCCAGGTAATCGGCCGATTTCTCGCCGACTTTCTGATCCTGTCGGGCGTCTGCGAACCACGCCGCATAGTGATCGACGCCGCTTTCGAAATCGCGGCTGAAGAAATGCGGCTCCGGATCGGGCATGAGAACGTCTTGATTCACAGCGAGTTGCGCGTGAATCCAGGTCGTCGCTGCCTTGACCGCGCCGAAAATGATGAAATCGGGTAGCCGCTGCCTCGCGTTCATTGCCGCACCCACAGCGCACCGCAATGTTCGGACAGAATCGCGCCGATCGTTTCGCCGAAGCGGCGCATGTCGATTCTTTCGAACGTATGATCGACCGGAACGATCATGCTCCGTCCGCCGACCTCCGCGGCGACCGACAATTGCCCGTCACGCCGCGGCGGCGCGTGATGAAAAGCGAACTCGCGCGACATATCGGGGCATGAGCCGCCCGCCGCCGGCACCCCGGCGGCATTGAGCCACGCGAGTAGATCGCTCGCCTGACAGCCGGGCGACAGCCGCGTCGGCTCGATCAGAAAGGCGAATTTGTAGAAGGCATGCCCGACATGATCGGGCACCGCCGGAATCTTCACCAGCGGATGATCGCCGAGCGCCTCGGCAAGGGTCGCGGCATTGGCGCGCCGGCGCGCGAGCCACGCCGGCAATTTGGCGAGCTGCGCGCGGCCGATCGCCGCCTGCATCTCGGTCATGCGAAAATTGCTGCCGAAGCTGTCGTGAATGTAGCGAAAGCCGTTGCCCGGCACCGGATTGAATACCTTGGCGGGATTCTTGCCATGATCCTTATACGCCCAGGCGCGCGCCCAGACCGCGCGATCGGCGAGCAACAACATGCCGCCCTCGCCGCCGGTCGAGATGATCTTGTCGGTGCAGAAGGAAAAGGCGGCCGCATCGCCGAATCCCCCGACGCGGCGACCGCGATATTCAGCGCCGTGCGCCTGCGCGCAATCCTCGATCAGCAAAAGGCCACGGCGGCGGCAAAGCGCGCCGAGCGCTTCCATTTCCGCCGGCCAGCCGCCGAGATGGACCGCGATCACGGCGCGCGTCCGTGGCCCGATCATGCGATCGACGCTGTCCGGATCGATCGTCTGGCTGACCGGATCGATATCGGCGAACACCGGCGTCGCACCGACGGCAATGACACAGGCGACCGTCGCGAAGAAGCTGCGCGCCGGCACGATCACCTCGTCGCCCGGCCCGATCTCCAGCGCCCGCAACGCAAGTTCCAGCGCGAGCGTGCCGTTGGCGACGCTGATGGCGAACGGCATGTCGCAAAAGTCGGCAAATTCGGCCTCGAACGCGCGGCATTGGTCGCCGTGCACCAACGAATTGACTCGCCCCGAACCGAGCACAGCCGCGACGGCATCGAGCTCATCCTGCTCGTGCCGCGGCCAGCGCGAGCGCGGCATCGTCGGCGCGTCGGCCTCGCGAAGGTGAAGCGCGGTCACTGCAGCCCGACTCCGTTGGGGGGCGCCGGCTCGACGAGCAGCGCCGAATGATCGGTCGCTTCGGGCTGTTCGGCGCCGTTCAGCATCGCCCGGAAGGCGGCGCGCCAGGGCGACCGCGACGACGCCTCCACCAGCGCACGCGCACGCTTGCGAAGCGTATCGGCGTCTCCGGCATGGACCAGCCGTTCGAGGTCGTTGATCGTCCGAATGAGCGTGGGCAGCGGCACCGGGCAAGGCCGCGCTTCGAAAATGCCGGGGATGCGCGATTCGAGCCGCTCTTCGGAGGTGTCGAACAGTTCCTCGAACAGCTTTTCGCCGGGGCGCAAGCCGATGAAACGGATCGGCACATCGACATCGGGCTCAAGCCCGGCAAGGCGGATCACCCGCCGGGCGATATCGACGATCTTCACCGGCTCACCCATGTCGAGCACGAAGATGGTGCCACGTTCCAGATCGGTTTCGAGGGCATGCGCGCTGCTTGTCAGGATCAGCTGCACCGCTTCTTCAACCGTCATGAAGAACCGCTCGATATCGGGATGCGTGACGGTCAGCGGCCGCCCCTCGGCAAGCTGACGCTGGAATAGCGGCACCAGCGATCCGCTCGATCCCAGTACGTTGCCGAACCGCACCGTCATGAAACGCGGGCTATCGGGCTCACCCCCGCCGACGAGATCGAGCGCCTGGCAATAAAGCTCGCCGAGCCGCTTGGTGACGCCCATCATGCCCACCGGGTTCACGGCCTTATCGGTCGATACCTGCACCATCGCGCGCACGCCGAAGGCGCACACCGCATCGGCGACGTTGCGCGTACCGATCACATTGGTGTGGACGCCGGCGCAGGGATTGGCCTCGACCAGCGGCACGTGCTTGAGCGCGGCGGCGTGGAACACCACGTCGGGCCGGCGCGCGGCGAAGACCTCCGCTACCGCGTCCTTCTGGCGGACCGAGCACAGCGCCGTGTGAAAGGTGACCAGGGGAAAGCGCTCGCGCGCTTCCATATCGATCGCATAGAGATTGTATTCACCGTGATCGAGCAGCGTGATCTCCGCCGGCCCAAACGCCGCGAGCTGCCGGACGAGTTCGCTGCCGATCGTGCCGCCGGCGCCCGTCACCAGCACGCGCGCGCCAGCCACGAGATTGCGGACGGCGTCGCGCCCCAACGAGATTTCGGGGCGGCCCAGCAAATCGGCGAGCGGCAGATATTCGAGCTGCAGCTTGCCCCGGCGATCGGCCGATCCGCCGGGATTGCCCGTGCGGGCGATCACCAGCCCGAGCTGATCGGCGAGCGCCACCAGCCGCAGGAAATCCCGCCGCGGCAGCGCCGCGCTTTCGCGCAGCAGGATGCAAGTCGGGCGGCGACCGCGGCGATCCAGCGTCGTGACGATCTCCATCAATTGATCGGGCGCGCCGAGCACAGGAACGCCGGCGATCTGCAAGCGGCGTTCGGCGCCGTCATGCGTCAGCACCCCAACCACATCGATCGCGGAGCCCTGATCGGCACGGATCAATTCGATCATCGCGCGCGCCCATTCAGGATCGCCAAGCAACAGCGCGTGGCGCGACCGCAGCGTCGGCGCAACGGCGCCGGCGCGATACGGCGCCAGCCAGTTGCGCACGCTACGCCGGAGCACGCGCATTGCGCCCAACGCGACGAGCGCGAGCGCGCCCTGGACGATCGCGAACGGCACCAGCGCGGCGCCCTGGCTGCGCAATCCCGGCAGGACGGTAAGAGTGGCGGCCCAGGCCACCGCCAGGCCAATCATCACCATCCCGGCGAGATCCAGCGCATCGCCGTAGGACATGAACCGCCAGCTGCGGCGATAAAGGCCGCCGGCGATGAACGCCGAGACCGGCAAAGTGCCAAACAGCAAGGCGAACGTGCCGCTGCGCGCCAGAACCTCGGCCAGTTGCGTGCCGGTTTGCGCCGCGGCGATTTCGATCGATCCGACGATCGCCAGCGAATCCAGCGACGCGAGGACGCCGAGCCGCGCGACCGCCATCGTGCGGGGATGGACGGCCCGCCGCTGGCGCAGCCACGCCGCGATGCGCGCACCTTGCCCAAGCGCTGCTTGCGAAAATCTGGGCTGGGTCGTCGCCATCCGTTACTCCCCACCGGACCGGCCCCGAACGGGCGATCCCATCGCCGGACGGCTTGCCGGGCCGCCACGGATCAGCAACGGTCGCTATCATATCGCCGGACGCAGCCGATGCGCCCAGACGGCGACTATCCAGAATCGCGCCGCCCGCCCAAACGGGCAGGGCATCGGCCAGAGGGTGTAGAGCCGGGCCCGGGAGCGATCCGCGCGCCCGTTACTCCAAAGTATATCGCCCCGATTGCCACGTGCCGGGGTGGCGGCAACGCCCTATCGCGAGGTGTCGCGCGGTGTCCCCCCGGGGCCGCGCGACACGGCATGGAGGGCTCAGATGGCAACGGTGCGGCGTGCTCGCCTTGGCTTGGTCAGCGGCTGCCGCCCGTGCGTCGGCATGGAGCCGGCGCGATGAAGGTGCTGATGCTCAGCAGCCTTGCCTGGTCGCTGATCAACTTCCGCGGCCGGCTGATCGAGGATCTGAAGCGCGCGGGCCATGACGTCACCGTATGCGCGCCCGATGACGATCCGGCGGTGCGCGCGCGGCTGGCGCAGATGGGCGTCGCGTTCCGGCTGACGCCGATGGACCGCGCCGGCACCAATCCGCTGTCCGATCTGGTGACGCTGGCGCGTTATGTCCTGCTGATGCTCCGGCTGCGGCCCGATGTCGTCATCGCCTATACGCAAAAGCCGATCGTGCTGGGCGGCATCGCCACTCGCCTGACACGCACGCCCCGTCTGTATGTGCTGATGAGCGGGCTGGGCTACGTCTTCAGTGACGCCGCCGCCGCCCGCCGCGGGCTGCGCTGGGCGATGAGCCGCGCCTATCGCATCGCGGTGAAGCACGCCCGCGCGATCTTCGTGTTCAACGGCGACGATCGCCGTGCGCTGCTGGCGCAAGGAATTATCGGGCCAAGCCATTATGTCGTTCAGGTGCCGGGTTCCGGCGTCGATGTGGATCATTTCACCGCAACGGCGCTACCGGTCGGGCCGCCCACCTTCCTGATGATCGCTCGACTGATGCGCGACAAGGGAATCGCCGATTTCGCCGAGGCCGCGCGGCTGGTGCGCGATCATCGCCGCGATACCCGATTCGTGCTGGTCGGCCGGCTCGAACCCGAAAATCCCACCGGCATTCCGATCGCCGAGGTCGAGCAATGGGTGGATGACGGCTTGATCGAGCATGTGCTCGAGACCAGAGACGTCCGCCCTTATCTGGCGCGATCCCATGCTTTCGTGCTGCCGTCCTTCTATCGCGAGGGCTTGCCGCGCACCCTGCTGGAGGCGCTGTCTTCCGGACGGCCGGTGATAACCACCGATCTGCCCGGTTGCCGGGAGCCGGTGGAGCCGGGTGTGAACGGCGCGCTGGTACCCCCGCGCGATCCGCCGGCGCTCGCCGCCGCCATGCTGACCATAATCGCAGATCCGGCGCGGCTGGGCCGGATGGCGGAGGCGGCCCGCGAGTCGGCGGTTGCGCGATACGACGTGGCCAAGGTCAACGCGCAGCTGCTGTCGATCATGCGGCTCGATACCCCCGAGCGCCCGGTGGACGCCGCTGTGCCCAACGGCGGGCGCGTGCTGAAACCGACCGAGGCCTGACGTGATGCGCCCCTGGCCCGAGCCACGCGTTTCCGCCCTGCCGCCTGCCGGCGCGCCGCGCGCTGTGCTGATCGGGGCGGTCGACAGCACGCGAGTCGCCCTGGAAGCGCTGAGCGCGGCCGACTGCTGGTCGCTAGCCGGCGTGGTGACGCTCGATCCCGCGCTGGCCGCCCGGCACGCCGATTTCGTCGATCTCGCGCCGCTCGCGGATGCCGCCGGCGCGCCGATCGTTACCGTCGATCGGATCAACCGCCCGGCCGCGATCGAGCAGGTCCGCGCACTCGAGCCGGATTATCTATTCGTGATCGGCTGGTCGCAGATCTGCGGCCCCGACCTGATGGGAATCGCACCCGATCGCGTGATCGGCTACCATCCGGCACCGCTGCCGCGCATGCGTGGGCGTGCGGCGATCCCGTGGACGATCTTGCGCGGCGAACCGATCACCGCCGGCACGCTGTTCTGGATCGACGACGACGTCGATTCGGGCGCGATTCTCGATCAGCATTTCCTGCATGTCGCCGATGACGAGACCGCGGCCTCACTCTACGATCGGCACATGACCGCGCTGGCGACGATGCTCGCGCGGACGCTGCCGCCGCTCGCGCGCGGGGCGGCGCGACGCGAGCCGCAGGACGATCGCTACGCCACCTGGACGGCGCGGCGCACCCCCGAGGACGGGCTGATCGACTGGCGCGACGGTGCCGCCGCGATCGACCGGCTGATCCGCGCGGTGGGGCGACCCTATCCGGGCGCATTCACGGCGATCGGTGGCGAACGGCTGACGATCTGGCGAGCGGCGCCTTCGCCGATCGGCATTCGCCATGCGGCGATTCCGGGGCAGGTGATCGCGCGCGACGCGGAATCGTTCACCGTCAGCTGCGGCGACGGCGGCGCGCTGCGCGTGACCGATTGGGCGAGCGAACGCGCGCCCCCCTTGCATGCAGTGCTGGGGCGCGATCGGTGATCGATCTCCACGCGATCCGCCGCGCCGCGATCGTGGCGCCGCATCCCGACGACGAAGTGCTCGGCTGCGGCGGGACGATCGCTCGGTTGGCCGCGGCGGGTGCGCGCGTTGACGTGATCGTGATGACGCGCGGCGCGGCCCCCTTGTTCGATGCCGCGCAAGTGGAGCAGGTCCGCGCCGAAGCGATCGCCGCGCATGCCTTGCTCGGCGTCGCCGACACCCATTTCCTCGATCTGCCTGCCGCCGAGCTCGATCGACTGCCGGCGATCGATGTCAACCGGGCTCTGGGGGACGCGCTCGATCGTATTGCGCCCGACGCCCTGTTCGTGCCGTTCGTCGGCGATATTCACCGCGATCACCAGATCGGCTTCGCCGCCGCGATGGTGTGGGCGCGCCCGCGCAGCGACGCTGCACCGCGCGCCGTGCTCGCCTATGAAACGCTGTCGGAAACCAATTGGCTGGCGCCGGGCGTCACGCCCGGCTTCATGCCCAACGTCTATATCGACATCGCCGATCATCTCGATGCCAAGATCGCGGCGTTCGGCTGTTTCGCCTCGCAGGTGAAGGCGTTCCCCGACGAGCGCTCGTTCGAGGCGATCCGCGCGCTTGCGGCGCTGCGCGGGGCGACGGTCCACCGCCACGCCGCCGAGGGATTCATGGCGGTGCGGACGATCCTGTGATGGCGGCCCCGACGCGGCCCCGCTCGAAAGGCGCAGCCGCGGGGCCGGCGACCAACGACGACGTGCCGATTGGGGCCGATCGCGGGGCGATGACGATCCTGTTCACCTCCGCAGGCGCCAATGTCTCGCTGATCCGATGCTTTCGGACCGCCGCGACGACATGCGGCGTTTCGCTGCAGGTGATGGCGGTCGATCAGCGGCCCGATCAGGCGCCGGCATGCCTGCTCGCCGAGGCGGCGCACGCCGTTCCCTCGCCCGATGCGGAGGATTATGCCGCCGAGGTGCAGCGCTTGTGTCGCGAACACGGCGTCGCGCTGGTGGTGCCGTGCGGGGTGCGCGAGCTTGGCCCGCTGAGCGCGGCCCGCAGTGGATTCGATGATATGGGCGCCACGCTGGCGCTGGCGCCCGCCGCGCTGGTCGATCAGATGCGCGATCTGTGGCAATGGCAGGAGCTGGCGCTCAGCGCGGGCGCGGCGGTGCCGCGCATCGGGGCGCGCCACGATATCGCCGATAATCCGGACGGCTGGCGCTGGCCGCTGGTCGCACGCCCCGTCCGCCTCGGCAGCGACGCGCCACCCGCGCGGCTGGTGCGGACGCCCACCGAATTGCTGTTGCTCGATCCCGAACGCGCGGTGGTTCTCCAGGAAACGCCGCGCGGGGAGCGATTCGTCATCCAGTTGCTGTTCG
>JBQCEK010000430.1:0-3587 GCA_051960335.1 Sphingomonas sp. | reverse complement strand
GGCGCGGCGGGGGCGGGGGGGGTGGTGGGTTTTTGGGGGTGGGGGCAGCCAAGGGGCGGGCGCGCGGGGCCCCGGCCCGCGCGGGGGGTGGGGGGGGGTGGGGGGGCCGCCCCCCGCCCGGCCCCCGCCGCCACGCCCGATCCGATGCCGGTGGCAGCGGCGGCGATGCTCGATTTCGCGCCCGGATCCAGCCTGTTGCCGCATTCGCCCACCGGGCTCGTCGCCTGGGCGCGCGACGCCGCGAGCGATCCGCGCGTGATGCTGAAGGTCACCGGCGAAACCGACGGCAGCGCACAGGACGTCGATCCCGCAACCGGCAGCGCCGCGGTGCTCGCCGCCGATCGCGCCCGCACCGTCGCCGCCGCGCTGGCCGCCGCGCACGTCGTGGCGCCGGGCCGTCTCACTATCGTCAACGCCGCCGATCGGCCGGGCCACGGCCGCCGCGCGGTTTTCATCACCATCGCCTTTGCCGGCAACCGGCAATGATTTGCCGGCAACGCCCTGCCGTTTGCCGCTTTCGACTGTCGAAGGAGACATCCATGTTCCGCCTTCTCATTCCCGCACTGCTGATCGCGACGCCTGCCGTGGCGCAGGCGCAATTCCAGGATACCGCCGCGCTCGACCGTGCGGTGGCGAGCTTCACCGGCCACGGCATCGGCGACGACGGCGGTGCGCGCACCCCGATCGACAGCCGCCTGAAGCTGGCGCAATGCCCCACGGTCGCGCTGTCGTGGCACGGGCTCAATCACGATTCGGTGATGATCACTTGTTCCGGGCCGAACTGGCATCTTTATGTGCCCGTGCAGATGGCGCCCGCCGCCCCGACAAGCCCCTCCATCGCCCCGGCAGTGACCCTGCCGGCCAAGCCGGAGATCGTCATCAAGCGCGGCGACCCCGTCATGGTCGAGGCATCGCAAGCCGGCTTCACCATCTCGCGGGAGGCGATCGCGATGGGCAATGCCGCCGCTGGTGACCGTTTCATGGCCAAGGCGGAAGGCGACAAGGCCCCGTTCCAGGCGGTGGCGATCGAATCCGGCCGCGCCACGCTGCCCGGATGGCCGGTGAAGTGAGCGCACCGAGCGCTCTTGCGGATCGCTTCGCGGACGAAGCGAAAAAGATCGAAATAAATTCTAAAGGAATGCCGACGGCGGCCGTTATCCCCTGTGTAGCTTCGACACAAAGGATGGCGACGTGGTCGACCCGATTGGTGCAAAGCCGGCTTCTTCGCTCGACAGGCGCGTTGCGCCCGTCGCGCCAAGCGCTGCCGGCACGCCTGTCGCGCCGGTCGCCGATGGCGGCGAAAGCGCGCAGCGCGCCGCCTCGGTCGCGGGAGCCGCTCGCAACGCCGCGCAAGCCGCGCCGATCGACCGTGAACGGGTCGAGGCGCTGCGCACCGCCATCGCGAACGGCGAATACCGCCCGTCTGCCCAAACCATCGCCGATCGCCTGATCGGCCACATGCAGGAATGGACCGCCCGATGACTCGCCGCGATGCCCTGGTTCGCGTGATCGACGCGCTGCATGCCGAGATCGCCGCGCTCAAGGCAAACGACATCGCCGCGCTCGAGCAGGCGACGCAAACGAAGCTCGTCGGCATCGAAATGGTCGCCGCCGCCGCCACCGAACCGATGAGCCCGGAAATCCGCGAGCTCGCCGCGGAGGCCAACCGCCTCAACGAGACTTGCCGCATCTATGTGAACCTGATGTCGGCAAATGTTCGCCGCCGCCTGCAACAATTGACCGGTTCGACCGGCAACGCCTATCGGCCCGGCATGGCCGCGGGCGCTTACGCCTGAGCACGGCTGGCCGCCACCCGGGCGCGATCCCGGGCTTTTCCGCCTTCTGATCGCCGCTTTTCGCCGCCTCTGGCGATATTGCCCAAAATGGCACGGTCCTTGCTGATCGACCCTCCGTAACAGGAGGCCAATCAGCAAGGTTCGATGAGCGTCAATCCGATCACGACCTCGACCGGAAGCATACAGGCGGCGATTCGATCGGCGGCTGCGAAGACCGGCATCGACTTCAACTTTCTGCTCGGCCAGGCGCAGGTCGAAAGCGGACTGCGCGCCAATGCCCGCGCGCGGACATCGAGCGCGTCCGGCCTCTACCAGTTCATCGATCAATCCTGGCTCGCCGTCGTCAAGCAGCACGGCGCCGAGCACGGCCTGTCCTGGGCCGCCAATGCGATCAGCCGCAGCGCCAGCGGCCGCCTGTCGGTCAGCGATCCGGCGACGCGGCAGGCGATCCTCGATCTGCGCAACGATCCGGCCACCGCCTCGCTGATGGCCGCCGAGCATGCCGCCGACAACAAGCAGGCGCTGGAAAGCTCGCTCGGCCGCGATGCGACCGGCACCGATCTCTACATGGCCCACTTCCTGGGGCTGGGCGGCGCGCGATCGTTCCTGAGGACGATGGCGGCCAATCCTGCCGGCAATGGCGCGGCGATGTTCCCCGCGGCGGCGCGCGCCAATCGCGGCGTCTTCTTCGACAGCAGCGGCCAACCGCGCACGCTGGCCGCGATCTACCAGCATTTCGCCACCAAGCTCGGCAACGGCGCGGCGGCGGTCGGCGGATCGACCTCGGACGTCATGCAAGCCTCGGCCGGCGCATCGTCGGTTGAGGCGATTGCGTTGGCGGGCGGCGCGACGTTGATCCCCGGCGCCGGCCAAAGCGCCGGCGACGCGACCCAGTGGGCGCAAGCGACGCTCGACCAATTGAACGGCGGCGCGCGCGCCGCAAACGCATCGTTGATGCGCCCCACCCCGGCGACCGCTCGGCTCGCCTATCTGATGCTTGCGACCCTGGGAGCCTGATCACCTCATGGCAACTGCCGCTCTTCCCGCCCCTGCCCTGTCCCGCAGCGGAATCGCACCGATGATCCGCGGCGCCGCCTTGCCGGTCGCCATCCTGCTGCTCGTCGTGCTGATGGTCGTGCCGATCCCGGCGATGATGCTCGACGTGTTCTTCATCATGAACATCACGATCAGCCTTGCCGTGCTGATGGTCGCGCTGAACGCGCAGAAGCCGCTCGATTTCTCGGCCTTTCCCACGGTGCTGCTGTTCGCCACGCTGTTCCGGCTCGGCCTGAACGTCGCCTCGACCCGCGTCGTGCTGGTGCACGGCAATGAAGGCGAGGCCGCGGCCGGGCATGTGATCGAGGCGTTCGGCACCTTCATGATCGGCGGCGACTATGTCGTCGGCCTGTTCGTTTTCGCGATCATCGTGATCATCAACCTGATCGTCGTCACCAAGGGCGCCGGCCGCGTTTCCGAAGTGTCGGCGCGCTTCACGCTCGACGCGTTGCCCGGCAAGCAGATGAGCAGCGACGCCGATTTGCGCGCGAATCTGCTCACGCCCGAAGAGGCACGCCGCAAGCGCGCCACGCTCGCGGTCGAAAGCCAGCTGCACGGCGGCATGGACGGCGCGATGAAGTTCGTCAAGGGCGATGCGGTGGCCGGGCTCATCATCACGCTGATCAACATCATTGCGGGCATTGCCGTGGGCGTCGCGTATCACGACATGTCGGCGAGCGAGGCTGCGAACCGCTTTTCGATTCTCTCCGTCGGCGACGCGATGGTCTCGCAGAT
>JBQCEK010000429.1:0-5850 GCA_051960335.1 Sphingomonas sp. | reverse complement strand
GGCTTGTCCTTTTGCCGATAGTCGCGGTTGAGCGCGCGGACTTCCTCATCATCGGTCAGGCGCAGCGAAATCTCGATCGACGCGCGCGCTTCGGCAAGCGGTCCGTGCGGCGTGCGCGCGATCGCGGCGAGCGCGGCCTTGCGGGCAAGCGCGGTCCAATCGGTTTCGCTCGGCCACGGGTCTTCGCGGGCGAGTTCGATGTCGATCACGCCTCCACCCCTTCGTAAGCCTCGACGATGCGTCCGACGATCGGGTGGCGGACGACGTCACCCGAGGTGAATCGCACCATCGCGATCGATTCGACCCCTTCCAGCCGGCTGACCGCATCGGCCAGGCCGGATGCGGGAATGCCGCCGGGCAGATCGACCTGCTTGGGATCGCCGCAGATGACCATCCGGCTGTTCTGGCCGAACCGGGTGAGGAACATCTTCATCTGCGCCGGCGTGGTGTTTTGCGCTTCATCGAGGATGACGAACGCATCGGCGAGTGTCCGCCCGCGCATGAAGGCGATCGGCGCGATTTCGATCTCACCGGAGGCGATCCGGCGCTCGACCTGTTCGGGCGGCATGCAATCGAACAAAGCGTCGTAAAGCGGGCGGAGATAGGGATCGACCTTTTCCTTCATGTCGCCAGGCAGGAAGCCGAGCTTTTCGCCCGCCTCGACCGCCGGGCGCGACAGGATCAGCCGCTGCACGCTGCCGGAAATCAACTGCGCAACAGCCTGGGCGACGGCGATATAGGTTTTGCCGGTGCCGGCCGGACCAAGCGCGAAGATCATGTCGTTGTTGATCAGCTCGCGCATGTAGTGCGCTTGCGCCGGCGTGCGCGGGACGATCGTCTTCTTGCGCGTGCGGATCATGATCTGCGGGGCGCGGTCCCCCGCTTCGGCGCGAACGATGCCGTCCAGCGTCGGCTCCGACGCCATCGCGATCGACGCATCGACCAGCCCGGTATCGATCTCCTCGCCTCGCTGGATACGCTTGTAGAGATCCTGAAGCACGTCGCGCGCCAGCGCCACTTGCTCGGCGGTTCCTTCCAGCCCGACGCGATTGCCGCGCGCGGTGATGTACACGCCCAGCCGGTTTTCCAGCGCCACGAGATTCTGGTCATATTGGCCGAACAGCACGCTGAGCAGCTGAGGCTTGTCGAACAGCACCTCGAGCCGGGAACGGTCCCCGGATTGGGCGGGCACGGGTTTGCGGCTCATGCGATCCTTTCGATGGCGCGAGGGGTGAAGTGGAGAAAGTGGAGCGTGTCGCGCGCTTTCATCGTTCGGGCCGAACGGCGCCGGCGGACCAGGGGTCCGCATCGGCCAGGGAAAGGAGCGACAAGACTCATCCACCGGCGAGTTTGGCAGAGTGCGGATGTGTAGGACAGCGCAAAATCACGGTTGTTGGATGGGTTGGGCGCAAGCGTTGCCGAGATGTCGCAGTCTCGCCGCGGCGGAACCCGATGCGGGGGCCCTGCGTATTGGCGTCCCGCTGATTGTCGAGCCGCGCCAGATTGCTGTTCGCTGACCAGTCGGTTCCCGCATCGTTCAGGACGGTGCTGGCAAAAGTCCCGTCATGCCGCGGCCCGACCGCGACATGCAGACGACAGGAGAAGTACAATGCGTACCATGTTCATCGCGGCGATCGCCGCCGCTGCGTTGGTCCCCGGCGTTGCAAGCGCGCAGAGCGCCCGCGAAGTTCGGCACGATCAGCGTGAAGTTCGCAGGGACATCCGTCACGGCGATTATCGCGAGGCGCGCGAGGATCGCCGCGAACTTCGCGAAGATTGGCGTGATTATCGCCGCAGCCACCGCGACGTCTATCATCGTCCCGCCTATCGCGGCCCACGCGGCTGGCGGTATCGCCCGATCGCGGTGGGCCACCGCTTCGCGCCGGTTTATTATGGCCGCAACTATTGGGTGAACGATTGGGCGACCTATCGCCTGCCACGCCCCGGCGCCTATCAGCGCTGGGTTCGCTACGGCAACGATGTGGTGCTGGTGAACACGCGCAACGGGCGTGTCATCGCCGTCCACAACGGCTTCTTCTGGTAAGAAGCTCTGGGCCCCGGCTGGCGACGGCCGGGGCCTTTTTCAGCGCTCAGGCGGCGGCGCTGATCCGTTCGACGCCCGCCAGCGAGTTCGGCCCGGCCTGGGCCAGCTCGACCTCGATGAGATCGCCGATTTCGGCATCCGTGATCAAATGAACCGATTGCAGCCAGGGCGACTTGCCGAGCATCTGCCCGGGCAGCTTGCCGGTCCTCTCGATCAATAGTGGGCAAGAGCGCCCTACCGTGGCGGCGTTGAATGCGGCTTGATCGCGATTGAGCGCCGCCTGCAGGCGCTGCAGGCGATCGTCCATCACGTCCGGCGCGATCTGATCGTCCATCGTCGCGGCAGGGGTGCCGGGGCGGGGTGAGTATTTGAAACTGAACGCCTGGGCATAGCCGACGGCATCGACGAGGCTCAGCGTATCGTCGAAATCGGCCTCGGTTTCGCCGGGGAAGCCGACGATGAAATCGCCCGACAGCGCGATATCGGGCCGCGCGGCGCGGACACGATCGAGCACGCGCAGATAGCTGTCGCGCGTGTGGCTGCGGTTCATCGCTTTCAGGATCCGGCTGCTGCCCGATTGCACCGGCAGGTGAAGGAAGGGCATCAGCTTTTCGACATCGCGGTGCGCCTCGATCAACCCGTCCGTCATGTCATTGGGGTGGCTGGTCGTGTAGCGGATGCGCGCGAGGCCGGGGAGGCGATCGAGCGTGCGGATCAGGTGATCGAGCCCGCGGCCTTGCTCGTCCGTCCAGGCATTGACGTTCTGGCCGAGCAGCGTGATCTCGCGCGCGCCGGCATCGACAAGCGCCTTGGCTTCATCGACGATCGCAGCGAACGGCCGGCTGACCTCTGCGCCGCGCGTATAGGGCACCACGCAATAGGTGCAGAATTTGTCGCACCCTTCCTGCACCGTCAGGAACGCCGAGGGGCCGACCTTGCGGCGGGCGGGGAGCGCGCCGAACTTGCTGGCGATCGGCATGTCTGTGTCGAGCGCTGGCCTGCCGGCGGCGGCATCCGCCACGAGCTGCGGCAGGTTGTGATAGGCCTGCGGACCGACGACCACGTCCACCTTCGCGCGGCGCACGATTTCCTCACCCTCGGCCTGGGCGACGCAGCCGGCGACCGCGATCATCGGATCGGCCCCGTGTTTGCGCAGACGGCCGATGTCTGAATAGACCTTCTCCGTCGCCTTCTCGCGGATGTGGCAGGTGTTGAGCACGACCAGATCGGCCTCGTTCGCTTCGGCCGGGGTCAGCCCTTGCGCGGCCATCAATTCGGCCATGCGTTCACCGTCATAGACGTTCATCTGGCAGCCGAACGACTTGACGGCAAAGGTCTTGGGAACAGGCTTGGACATGATCCGCGCGCCTATACGCGGCTTCGCCGCTCGCCGAAAGGGTCAGCGAATGAAGGTTCTTGGCGGCTCGCGCAGCGCGGCGGCGATCTGGGCCTGCGCCTGCGCGGCGATCGACTTGCGATCGGCGTGATCGCCCGGAGCGAAGGGTTCGAGGAAATGGACCGTCGCCTGAAAGCTGCCGCGGCGGCCGAGGATCTTCAGCGCGTTTTCCTGCCCGGGTTCGTCGCCCACCCAGGCGATCGCCGGACCGGCCAGGCCGTAATCGAGGTAGATCGGCTGCACCATCACGCCGGGCGGCGGCGGGGCGAGGGCGGCGAGCAACGAGCCCTTGAACGGCAGGATGTCATCATGCGCGCTGGTCGTGCCTTCGGGAAAGATCGTTACCGCCCAGCCTTGCTGGATCGCGGCGGCAACCTCCGCGATCTGGCCGGCGATGCCCATGCGATCGGTGCGCGCGACGAAGATCGTGCGGTTGAGCGTCGCCAGCCAGCCGACCAGCGGCGCCGCGCGCAGCTCCGCCTTGGCGACGAAGGCGCTGCCCGTCGCGCCGGCGATGACCAGGATGTCGAGCCAGCTGCGGTGATTGGAAAGGTAGATGACGCCGCGCTTGAGCGGCGTGCCGGTGGTGCGGACGCGCGCGCCGCAAATCCGCGCGGCGCCGCCCAGGAACAGGCGCGGCCAGGGCGAGGGAAGGCGGAACAGCCGCCACAGCCCGTGGAGCGGCACGCAGACGAGAAGCGCGGCGATCAGCCCGGCGACCCGCACGCTGGCGCGCAGCGTGGCGCGCCGATCAGCTCTTGCGATCGAGCGCGACGCCATACAGCTCCATGCGGTGATCGACGAGGCGGAAGCCGAGCTTCTCGGCGATCTGCTTCTGGAGCTGTTCAAGCTCGGGATCGACGAATTCGATGACCTTGCCCGTCTCCACGTCGATCAGGTGATCGTGATGCGATTCGGGCGCGGGCTCGTAGCGCGAGCGGCCGTCGCCGAAATCGTGGCGATCGAGGATGCCGGCCTCTTCGAACAGCCGAACCGTGCGATAGACGGTGGCGATCGAGATGCCCGGATCGATCGCCGAGGCGCGCTCATAGACCTTTTCGACGTCCGGATGATCCTCCGCATCGGAAAGAACGCGCGCGATCACGCGGCGCTGCTCGGTAATGCGGAGGCCCTTTTCGTTGCACAGGGCTTCAAGGTCGATCTTGCGAGGCATCAGCGAGATGTAATGCGAATGATCGCGAGGGGGAAGGGATAGCGACTCGCAATAAGCGCCTAGCGCGGAAGCGGCGGGGCGGGACGATCGAGCACCAGATCGGCGTCGGAGAAACGGATCGGCGTGCGGACGCCGGGCACCGCGCCGCCCTCTCGCTCGATCGTGAGCGCCATCTGGCGGTGGCGCACCTGGGGATCGGCGAAGGCCTGGGCGACGGTGTTGATCGGCCCCGCCGGCACGCTCTGGGCCTCGAGCAGCGCGAGCAGATCGTCGCGGTGGAAACGCTGCGTCGCCTCGGTCACGCGTGCGGTCAGCTCGTCACGATTGGCGACGCGTGCGGGGTTGGTGGCGAAGCGTGGATCGTCGGCCAAGTCGTCGAGCCCGACGATCGCGCAGAAACGGCGGAACTGGCCGTCATTGCCGACCGCGAGGATGAACCAGCCGTCGGCGGTCGGGAAGGCGGCATAAGGCGCGATGTTGGGATGCGCGTTGCCGAGCCGGGTCGGCGACACGCCCGAGACCAGGTAATTCATCGCCTGGTTGGCGAGCACTCCGGTCATCGTGTCGAGCAGCGCCATGTCGATATGCTGGCCGCGCCCGGTGCGCTCGCGCATCGCCAGCGCCGCCTGGATCGCGATCACCGCGTAGAGCCCGGTGAAGATGTCGGCGAAGGCGACGCCGATCTTCTGCGGCTCGCCCGCCGGATCGCCGGTCAGGTCCATGATGCCGGACATGCCCTGGATGATGAAATCATAGCCAGCGCGGTGGGCATAGGGGCCGTCCTGCCCGAAGCCGGTGATCGAGCAATAGACGAGGCGCGGGTTGATCGCGGAGAGGCTGGCGTAATCGAGGCCGTATTTGGCGAGGCCGCCGACCTTGAAATTCTCGATCACGACATCGGCGTCGGCGATCAGCGCGCGGACCGCAGCTTGTCCTTCGGCCGTGCGGAAATCGATCGCCACAGAGCGTTTGCCGCGGTTGGTCGCGTGGAAATAGGCGGCGTCGTGGCTGCCATCGGGGTTCTCGACGAACGGCGGGCCCCATTTGCGCGTGTCGTCCCCCTCGGGGCTCTCGACCTTGATCACC
The DNA here is from genome assembly GCA_051960335.1 of Sphingomonas sp. GTDB lineage: Bacteria > Pseudomonadota > Alphaproteobacteria > Sphingomonadales > Sphingomonadaceae > Sphingomonas. The sequence goes on along the minus strand of JBQCEK010000429.1, from coordinate 150 downwards.
TCGGCGCCGAGATCGGCCAGCGTCTGCCCCGCCCACGGACCCGCGAGGATGCGCGCGAGCTCAATCACCTTGAGGCCGGCGAGGGGGGCTGGATTAGTCACTCGGCAGTTCCCCGGCGAAGGCCGGGGCCCACCTACCGCACAGCCTTGA
>JBQCEK010000428.1:0-3049 GCA_051960335.1 Sphingomonas sp. | reverse complement strand
ACTTGTATTTCGCCGTTGATGCGTATCCTGCGCTGCCGAAGAGTTAGCAATTGCTGCTAACCGAACTCTTCTCACGTCTGAGTAGTCCGCGCGATCGAGGTATTGACCGCCTCCATGACGATCATCGACTCGCGCGTTACAGTGGTAAGCGCGCAGTGATCCCATCTTGACGGGGACTAGCTGCTAGACGCCACGGCTTTTCAGGCGTCGGCCATCAAGACTTGAGTCCGAAGGGCACGTTGCGCCGTACAAGCAGAACTATGATCGTTTGTTCGCCCACTCCCAGCGCGCCGCCCCATGCAACGCTTCACGATCTCGCTCGACGACGAACTGGCGACACAGTTCGACGCGCTGATTGCCGACAAGGGCTACATCAACCGCTCAGAGGCTGTGCGCGACCTGATCCGCTCGCAGTTGGGCAGCGTCACGCTGAATCAGCCTTCTCGCCAGCGGGCGGGCTGGTGCGTGGCCAATGTCAGCTACGTCTACGACCACCACGACCACACGGTGACGACCCGTGTGCTGGGCCTTCAGCACGATCATCACGACCTGGTGATCACCAGCCTGCACACCCATCTCGACCACGACCATTGCATGGAGACCGTGGTATTGCGGGGACCGACCCTGACCGTACAGGCCTGCGCCGACCAGCTCGTGGCGCTGCGCGGTGTGCGCCACGGCAACGTACACCTTGTGCCGCTCGACAGTGGCGGCGAACGCCATTCTCACGGTCACGGCAAGCCGCACACGCATCTCAAGCTTCTCAATTGAGCGTGTGGGCCGATTGGCGTATGTTGCGATGGCCTGCATGTATGAATAATTCTGGATTCTTCACACGACCAGTCATGCCATGAGACCGTCCCGCCGCTTGCCCCACCTTCTATCGGTGGCAACCTTTCTGAGCGGCAGCACGTGGGCGCAAGAGAGTCATCTTCCCGAGGTCGAGGTGCGCGGGCCGCGCGACGCGACCATCGGCTCCGCCGATAGCGCCAGCGAGGGAGCGGCGGAGCGCGAGGTGTTTCAGGCTCGGCCCAAGCTTCGACCGGGGGACATCATTGAAGCCGTGCCTGGCGTCGTAGCAACGCAGCATTCCGGCGACGGCAAGGCCAACCAGTACTTCCTGCGCGGCTTCAACCTCGACCACGGCACCGATTTCTCGATGAAGGTGGACGGCATGCCCGTCAACATGCCGACCCACGGTCACGGCCAGGGCTACGCCGACCTCAACTTCCTGATCCCCGAGCTGGTCTCGGGCGTGCGCTATCGCAAGGGGCCCTACTTCGCGGACAACAGCGATTTCGCCCTGGCCGGCGGCGCGACGATCGACTACTTCAGCGCGCTCGATGCGCCTTTCGCGGAGATCACTCTGGGCTCCAACAACTACCGGCGTCTGCTCGCGGCGGGCTCACGCACCGTGCAGGACCAGACCTGGCTCGGTGCGGTGGAACTGGTGGGCAACGACGGGCCCTGGGAGGTACCAGAGAACCTCAAGAAGGCCAACGCCGTGCTGCGCTATTCGCAAGGGTCACCGACGCGCGGCTTCACCATCACAGGCATGGCCTACAAGGCCCGCTGGAATGCGACCGACCAAGTGCCCGAGCGTCTGATCAACAGCGGCGAGCTGCCTCGCTTCGGCTCCCTCAATGCTACCGACGGCGGTGAGAGTCAACGGTACAGTTTGTCAGGTAAGTGGTTCGACAAGAGCGCCACGGGCGAGACCAACCTGAACGCGTACGCGATGGCCTATCGCTTCGATCTGTTCTCCGATTTCACCTATTTTCTCAACAACCCGGTCAACGGGGATCAGTTCGAGCAGACCGATCGCCGCAACGTATTCGGTGTCCAGGCCTCGCACCAGATGCCCAACAAGCTTGGGACGCTCGACGGCGTACTGAGCTTCGGTGCGCAATGGCGTGGAGATCGCATCGGCGAAGTTGGGCTGTTCAACACGGAAGCGCGCGAACGGCTGTCGACAGTGCGCAACGACAAGGTGTCGCAGGACCTCCTGTCGATCTACGCGGAGCAACAGGTCTATTTCAGCGAGCGCTGGCGTGGCTATGTCGGCTTGCGCGGCGACCTGCTGCGCTACGACGTGCAGGGACGCGAGCCTGTCTACGGCCCGTTGAACAGCGGCAGCGGCCACGACTCGCTGGCCAGCCCGAAGGCGGGGCTGATCTTCACGCTCTCGCCGCAGCAGGAGTTCTATCTCAATGCCGGGGTCGGCTTCCACAGCAATGACGTGCGTGGCGCGACCATCACGGTCGACCCGCAGACCGGCCTGCCGGCCGACCGCGTACCGGCCCTGTCCAAGGGCAATGGCGCAGAACTGGGCTGGCGCTTCCAGCCCAACGAGGATGTGACGGCCACCGTGGCCTTGTGGCAGCTGAAGCTCGATTCGGAACTGGTCTATATCGGCGACGCGGGGTCCACCGAGCCCGGCCGAGCGAGCAATCGGCGCGGTATCGAAGCCACGCTCCGCTGGAAGCTGCCGAACGGCTTCCGGCTCGATGTCGATGCCGCGTACTCGCGCGCCAGGTTCCGCGGCGTGCCGCCGGAGGGCGAAGGCAACTACGTCGACAATGCCGTCGAGAGCGTTCTCGCCACGGGCTTGACCTACATCGAAGGTCCGTGGACCGCTTCGCTGTGGCTGCGCTACCTCGGCCCGCGCGCGCTGGACACATTGAACACGGTGCGATCGCGCAGCAACACACTACTGAACCTCGGGGCGCGCTACGCGGTCAACCGGCACCTCACCTTGGGGCTCGATGTCTTCAATCTCACCGGCAAGAAGGGTAACGACATCGAATACTTCTACGCTTCCTGCACCGCCGGCGAGATCGCGAGTGGCGCCTGCGGCGCAGGCATCGAGGATCGGCATGTGCATCCGATGGAACCCCGAAGCGCGCGAGTGAGCGCCAAGTGGACGTTTTAAGGAGCTCGTGGCGCCACAGGCAGACCTGCGGACCCGCGTCCGCGCCTTGTTGCGACCCTCAGCGTTGCTGCCACCGATGAGGCAACAATTCGTCAATCCGGCTGTATGGCTGCGTCG
>JBQCEK010000427.1:0-8572 GCA_051960335.1 Sphingomonas sp. | reverse complement strand
GGTCGCGACGTTGCCGGCGATGACCTGGACCGAGTTGCTGAGCTTCTTCACGCGCTCCACCGCGCGGCTGACCTCGCGATTGTGGCCGTGCGCGGTATCGATGATCAGCAGGTCGAGTTCGGCATCGACCAGCGCGGCAGTGCGCTCGAATCCCTTGTCGCCCACCGTCGATGCGGCCGCGACGCGAAGACGCCCGGCGGCGTCCTTGGTGGCGTTGGGGTAAGTAACCGCCTTTTCGATGTCCTTGACCGTCACCAGCCCGACACAGCGGTAATCGCCATCGACCACCAGCAGCTTTTCGATCCGCCGCTGATGGAGCAGCCGCCGCGCCTCTTCCTGGCTGACGCCGGTCTTCACCGTCGCCAGATTTTCGTGAGTCATCAGCTCGGCGACAGGCTGATGGGGGTTTTCGGCAAAGCGCACGTCGCGGTGCGTGAGGATGCCGACCAGCCGCCCGTTCGCCTCGGTCACGGGGATGCCGCTGATCTTGTGGCGATCCATCAGCGCCTGAGCATCCGCCAGCGTCGCATTCGGCGCGATCGTGATCGGATTGACCACCATGCCGCTTTCATAACGCTTGACCTGGCGAACCGCGTCGCACTGCTCCAGCACGGTCATGTTGCGATGAAGCACGCCGATCCCGCCCAGCTGCGCCATGACGATCGCCATGTCGGCCTCGGTCACCGTGTCCATTGCGGAGGAAAGGATCGGAATGTTGAGGGCTATGCCGCGGCTCAATCGCGTGCTGGTGTCCGCCTGGCTGGGAAGCACGTCCGATTCCGCCGGCTGCAAGAGCACGTCGTCGAAAGTAAGGCCGAGCCGGATGTCCATGAAACGCCAGATCCTGGATGCGAGGGTGGATTCGTGGCGGCCCATGTAACCAAAGCTTCCACTGCGCGCTAGGGGGCGATCATGCCGGTTTGTGATGCGCGCGCCTGCCAGCCGTGCTAGCAATGAAGGCAGCCGGTCAGGGAAGATCGGTGGGGGTTGCCAAGAGGTTCGCCATGATCCTGATTATCGCCGCGCTGATCGTTCTCATCGTGCTGTTCTATTTGATGACCAGCATCAAGATCGTCCGCCAAGGCCATCAATATACGATCGAACATTTCGGCCGCTTCACCGCGGTGGCGAAGCCGGGGTTCAATTTCTACCCTTCGTTCTTCTATCGCGTGGGTCGGCGCGTCAACATGATGGAACAGGTGCTCGACATTCCGGGTCAGGAGATCATCACCAAGGACAATGCGATGGTCGCGGTGGACGGCGTGGTGTTCTTCCAGGTGCTCGATGCGGCCAAGGCGGCTTATGAAGTGTCGGATCTGTTCGTCGGCATCATGCAGCTTTCGACCACCAATCTGCGCACCGTGATGGGATCGATGGACCTCGACGAACTTCTCTCCAAGCGCGACGAGATCAACGTGCGGCTGCTAAACGTCGTCGATCACGCGACCAACCCGTGGGGCGTCAAGATCACCCGAGTCGAGATCAAGGACATCCGCCCGCCTGCCGACATCGTCAATTCGATGGGCCGCCAGATGAAGGCCGAACGCGAAAAGCGCGCCAACATCCTGGAGGCAGAGGGCACGCGCGCGTCGGAAATCCTCCGCGCCGAGGGCAAGAAACAATCGGCGATCCTCGAGGCCGAAGGGCGCCGCGAAGCCGCTTTCCGCGAGGCCGAGGCGCGCGAGCGCGCGGCCGAGGCCGAGGCGAAGGCGACCAAGGTCGTGTCCGACGCGATCGAGGGCGGCAGCGGCCAGGCGATCAACTATTTCGTCGCGCAGAAATATGTCGAGGCGGTCAGCAAGTTCGCCACCTCGCCCAACGCCAAGACGATCCTGTTCCCGGTCGAGGCGACTCAGCTGATCGGCACGCTCGGCGGAATCGGCCAGCTGGCCAAGGAAGCGCTCGGCGCCGAAACGCCGGCCAGCTCGGCGCCGGCCACGCCTGCCCCCGCCGCCAAGCGCGTGCGCGGGCCGTTTGAGCAAGGCGGCGCGTGACGCTGGCCGATCTGACCGCCAACGCCGGGGTACTCTGGCTGGCGGCGGCGATCCTGCTGGGGATCGGCGAGCTGTTCATTCCCGGCGTGTTCCTGATCTTCCTGGCCGCCGCCGCGGCGATCACTGGGGTCGCGAGCCTTGTCCTCACCGATCTTCCGGTCGCCGCGCAGCTCGTTTCGTTCGCGATATGGAGCGGCGTGACAGTCGCGATCGGCAAGCGCTGGTATCGTGATTATCCGGTCGATTCGGCGGATCCCCTGCTCAACGATCGCGTGTCGCGCATGATCGGCCACGTCGTCATCGTCAGCGATGCGATCACGGGCGGCAACGGTCGCGTGCGCGTCGGCGACGGCACCTGGCCGGCGAGCGGGCACGATGCGCCGGTCGGCACCGCGGTCCGGATCGTCGGCGTCGCCGATGGGACTTTACTCGTCGAGTTGGCCGAGCCGCACGACTGAGAACCGATCTGTCAGGACTTGCCGAACAGCCCCGACGCAAGCCCGGCCAAACCGCCAAGCCCGCCGCCCTGCTCCCCGAGCAGACTGGCGAACCGGCCCAATGCGCCCTCGCCGCCGATATGGCCGACGATCTGTTGCAGCGTATCGCTGGACAGGCCGGTGGTCTCGGCGGCTTGCGCAACGGTATCGCCGGGCTGCGGATGGGCCTGGGCCAGCGCCGTCACCGCTTGCTCCACCTGCGCCGGATCGAGCCCGACCTTGGCGGCAAGGTTGGTGATATCGACATTGTCGGTAACCTGGCTCAGCAATCCATCGAGAAGGCCCATCGCGCGTCTCCCGCGCCGGCATGGCGCAGGAGACGCTTATCATCGATCGGTCGTTGAGGCGAGCCGCCCCGGCCGGCTAACCGTCGGCCAGTTGCGCCGATGGCGCCGCCTGCCGAACGCCTTCATCGACATGCGTTTCGAATTGGTCGAAGTTGTCTACGAACAAATCCACCAGTTTCGCCGCCGTCGCATCATAATCGGATTTATCCGCCCATGTCTGGCGCGGATCGAGGATCGCCGGATCGACGCCCGGCACGCTGACCGGCACCTTGAATCCGAAATACGGATCGGTGCGGAACTCGGCATTGTTGAGGCTGCCGTCGAGCGCGGCGTTGAGCAGCGCTCGTGTCGCCTTGATCGGCATCCGATGGCCGACGCCGTATTTTCCGCCCGTCCAGCCGGTGTTGACCAGCCAGCAATCGACGCCACCGCTGGCGATCCTATCCTTCAGCAGATTGCCGTAAACCGAGGGATGCCGCGGCATGAACGGCGCGCCGAAGCAGGTGGAGAAAGTCGCCTCGGGTTCGGTCACGCCGATCTCGGTGCCCGCAACCTTGGCCGTATAGCCCGACAGGAAATGATACATCGCCTGATCCGGCGTCAGCTTGGCGATCGGCGGCAGCACGCCGAACGCATCGGCCGTGAGCATCACCACGTTCTTCGGCACCGGCCCCATATTGTCGGCCGACGCGTTCGGAATGAAATCGATCGGATAGGCGCCGCGGCTGTTCTCCGCGAGGCTGCTGTCGTGGAGATCGAGGGTTCGCGTTTCGCCATCCATCACGACGTTTTCCAGCACGGTGCCGAATCTTTTCGTCGTCGCGTAAATTTCCGGCTCGGCCTCGGCCGACAGGCGGATCATCTTGGCGTAGCAACCGCCCTCGAAATTGAAGACGGCGGTATCCGACCAGCCATGTTCGTCGTCCCCGATCAACGTCCGCGCCGGATCGGCCGAGAGCGTCGTCTTGCCCGTGCCCGACAGCCCGAAGAACACCGCTGTATCGCCATTCGGGCCAATGTTGGCGGAGCAATGCATCGGCATCACGCCGCTCGGCGGCAACAGATAGTTGAGCACGCCGAACACCGATTTCTTCATCTCCCCGGCATAGCGCGTGCCGCCGATCAGGATCAGCTTTTCGGTGAAGTTGACCGCGATCACAGTTTCGCTGCGGCAGCCATGCCGCGCGGGATCGGCGCGGAAACTGGGCAGATCGATGATCGTGTAATCAGGCGCGAACCCTGGAAGTTCATCGGCATCCGGCCGCACCAGCATCGTGCGGATAAACAGGCTGTGCCAGGCCAGTTCGTTGATCACGCGCACGTGAACGCGGTGCCCCGGCTGCGATCCGCCGTAGAGATCCTGGACGAACAGATCATCCTTACCCACCAGAGCCGCCAAGAAATCGGTCTTGAGCGCCTTGAAATGCTCGGGCGTCATCGGTTGGTTGGATTTGCCCCACCAGACACTGGATTCGGTTTCCGAGTCGCGAACGGCGAATTTGTCCTTCGCCGAACGGCCGGTATGCGGCCCTGTTTCGACGACCAACGGGCCATCGGCGGCAAGCTTGCCTTCACCGCGCATCACCGCGGCTTCGACGAGCGGCGCGGTTTCCATGTTCCAGAAGATTTTTGCAGAAGTTCTAATGCCTTGAGCCCCAAGGCCCAAGACCGGTACACGACTCGACACGTTCACTCTCCCCAGTCAGAATCACGCCGCGATCTTCGTCGCATACGTATGTTGTGCTGCCGTTCGGCATATCCCCGGGGGTAAGAAGCGTCAAACCACTACGATGGATAGTATCGTGCCGGTTGAGCGCTCCAGCGCTTTGCCGTAGGGCGCTGTTCCCGGCCATGAAGAAGGCGCTTGAGCGATGACGGCCACGATCGCGCTCGTCGATGACGATCGTAATATCCTCACCTCCGTGTCGATCGCGCTGCAAGCGGAAGGGTTTCTGACGCGGGTCTATTCGGATGGAGAAACCGCGCTCAAGGCGCTGACCGAGAATCCCGCCGATCTCGCGATCCTCGACATCAAGATGCCGCGGATGGATGGTCTGGAACTGCTGCGCCGGCTGCGCGAGCGAGTGGCGACCCCGGTGATCTTCCTGACGTCCAAGGACGATGAACTCGATGAAGCGCTCGGGCTCGCCATGGGCGCGGACGATTATATCGCCAAGCCGTTTTCGCAGCGCCTGCTGATCGCGCGCATCCGCGCCATCCTGCGCCGCGCCGAACTGACGCAGAAAAGTGCCGACGGCGAAGCGGAGACGACTGTTGAAAAGCTGGAGCGCGGGCGGCTGTCGATGGACCCCGCCCGGCACCGCGTTTCCTGGAATGGCGATGACGTCACGCTGACGGTCACCGAATTCCTGATTCTCGAAACGCTCGCCCAGCGCCCCGGCATCGTTAAGACCCGTAACCAGTTGATGGACGCGGCCTATCAGGACGACATTTATGTCGACGATCGCACGATAGACAGCCACATCAAGCGCATTCGCCGCAAGTTCCGTCAGGTCGATCCGGCCTTTGACGCCATCGAAACGCTCTATGGCGCCGGATACCGATTCTCCGAGGAGTGAACCGCGCGAGCGCGATCTGGCGCTGCGCTGGTCGGGGCGGGTTTCGCTCACGCGCCGCATTCTTGCGGTCAATATCTTCGCGCTGGCGCTGCTTGCCGGCGGGTTCTTCTATCTCGATTCCTATCGCAGCAGGATTTTGGATTATCGGGTGCGCCAGGCCAGTCGCGAGGTGCGGCTGATCGCCGAGGCGATCAGCGCCGCACCGCCCAAGAATCGCGATCCGATGGCGCTCCGCCTCGCACGGGAAACGCGCACGCGCATCCGCCTCTATGCCCCGGACGGCGTGCAGCGTGCCGACACGCGCGCGATGGGCCTGCGCAACGTGGTTCTGATCGATCCCGATAAGGAGCCCTGGCAGCAAGGCGCGGCGCGTTTCCTGGATGCGGCGATCGACACCGTAGTGGGGGCGGCCCGCGCCCCGCTTTATCGTGAAGCGCCGGATGCCGATGGGCTCTACTGGCCGGACGTGCGAACCGCGCTGATCTCCAGCGCGGCGCCTGCAACCGTTTGGCGCGCGCCCGATCGGACGCCAGTGATCACCGCCGCCGCCGCCCTTCCCTCCGGCGGCGCTGTGATGACGACGATCAACGCCCGGGACATCACGCAGACGGTGCGCGTCGAGCGTGCGCGGCTGAGCATCGTGCTGGGGCTCGTGACGCTCGTCTCGATCCTGCTGTCGCTGTTCCTCGCGCGGACGATCGTCAGACCGCTACGGCGGCTGGCGCGCGCCGCCGTTCGCGTGCGGCTTGGACGCGCACGCGAAGTCGTCGTGCCGCGCCTGCCTTCGCGCCGCGACGAGATCGGGATGCTCGCTCGAGTGCTGTCCGACATGAGCCTGGCGCTGCGCGCGCGGATCGACGCGACCGAATCCTTCGCAGCAGACGTCACCCACGAGATGAAAAACCCGCTCGCGTCACTGCGATCGGCGATCGAGGGGTTGTCGGCGGTTCGCGACCCGACTCTTCAGGCGCAGCTGCTCGACGTCGCCCGCGATGATGTCCACCGGCTCGATCGCCTCATCACCGACATTTCCGATGCGTCGCGACTGGATGCGCAGCTGAGCCGCGCGAAGTTCGATCCGATCGACGTCGGCGCGATGATCGAGGCGTTGATCGACACGCATGTGCGCCGCGGCATCGAGCGCGGCGTTCGAATTGTCTTCGATCGGCAGCCCGGGGCGTCGCTGATTACGCTTGGCGACGGCGCAAGGCTGGAACGCGTGTTCCAGAACCTGATCGACAACGCCGTCTCATTCTCTCCCGACGGGGGCCTGGTCGCTATCGGCGCCGGCGAAGAAGCCGGCACGCTGATCGTTCGGGTCGAGGATGAAGGGCCGGGCGTCCCGGAGGAAGCGCGGGAAGCGGTGTTCCGAAGGTTCCAGTCGATCCGCCCGGAAGGCGAAGCATTTGGCAAGCATTCGGGCCTAGGGCTCGCCATTGCGCGGACCATTGTCGAAGGGCATCAGGGCACCATCGCCGTCGAATCGCGCGAGGATCGGTTGGGCGGTGCGCGCTTCGTCGTGAAGCTGCCGCTATCAGGGAGCGAGGGAGCCAGGAAATGACGACGGTTTCTTCCGAAACGCTTCACGCGTCATGCGTGGCGATCGATGGGCGCGCGGTGTTGATCGAAGGCCGATCGGGCAGCGGCAAATCCGATCTCGCCCTGCGCCTGATCGATCGCGGCGCTCGGCTGGTGAGCGACGATTACACGGTGCTGATCCGCGAACGCGACCGATTGCTGGCGCAGCCGCCCGCAACGATCGCCGGACGGATCGAGGTGCGCGGTATCGGGATCGTCGAGATGGTCCATAGCGAGCGCGTGCCGGTCGCCCTGGTCGTCACGCTGGCCGATCAGGTCGAACGGTTGCCCGAAGAACGCGACGTCAGGAAGATCGCCGGCATCGCACTGCCCGAAATTGCGCTGGTGGCCCACGAAGCCTCGGCGCCGATCAAGGTCGCACTGGCGCTGGCGCGGGTGTAGAAGAAGGCGATGGCGCGCGGCCCCAAAGACATTTTGCTCGTGACCGGCATGTCGGGCGCCGGCAAGTCGACCGTGCTCAACACGCTTGAAGACATGGGCTGGGAGGTGGTCGACAATCTGCCGCTGTTCCTGCTCGAACGGCTGCTGGCGAGCCCGCTGCCCGAGGGCGCGGACGACGATCTTCGGCCGATCGCAATCGGCTTCGGCGCTGGCACCCGTGATTTCGACCCGACCCGAATCGTCAAACGTATCAAAAAGCTGCGCGACGATCATGGCCACGATATCGGCACCCTGTTCCTCGACTGCGCCGGCAGCGAGCTCGAACGCCGGTATTCCGAGACCAGACGGCGCCACCCGCTGGCGCTCGACCGGCCAGCGAGCGACGGCATTGCCCGCGAACGCGAACTGCTGGCGCCGCTCAGGCAGTGGGCGAATCGGTTGATCGACACGACCAGCCTGTCGGCCAACGAACTTGCCCAGCAGGTGCGAACGACATTCCTTCGGCAGGGCCTAGGCGAGCCGACGCTTTCGGTGACGTCATTCGGCTATGCCCGCGGCCTGCCATCCAATGCCGATCTCGTTTTCGACATGCGATTCCTGCGTAACCCGCATTGGAACGAAGCGCTGCGACCGGGCACCGGTCTGGATGCCGACGTGGGCGCCTATGTCGCGGCCGATCCAGCCTATGAGGCGGCGATGGCGCAGATCGAATCGCTGATTTTACTGCTGCTTCCTCGCTATCGGGCGGAGGGCAAGGCTTATGTGACCATCGCTTTTGGATGTACCGGCGGGAGACACCGGTCCGTCCACGTCGCCGAGCGCATGGCGTCAAGGTTGCGCGCCGAAGGTTTTTCGCCCACCATCGCACACCGCGACCTGGCGACGGCGCCGCAAGATTCGCTGGAAGACGCGCCGGCCAAGAAATGAGATTTTCGGGAACGCATAACGCATGATCGGCTTGGTACTCGTCACGCATGGGCGGCTCGCTCAGGAGTTCGTGACCGCGATGGAGCATGTCGTGGGCAAGCAGGAACGGATCGCGACCGTCTGCATCGGCCCCGATGACGACATGGAGGCGCGCCGGCAGGATATCGCCAGCGCCATTGCCGAGGTCGATGCCGGGCGCGGCGTGATCGTGCTCACCGACCTGTTCGGCGGCACCCCCTCCAACCTCGCCATCTCGCTGATGGAAGCGGGGCGGATCGAGGTGATCGCCGGGATCAACCTGCCGATGC
>JBQCEK010000426.1:0-4379 GCA_051960335.1 Sphingomonas sp. | reverse complement strand
GCCGCCAAGGTCGCCGGGCTCGATCCCGCCAAATTGCGCGCCGCCGCCGCCGATCCGACGATCGACGACGCGATCCAGCAGAACCTCGCGGTCGGCCGCCAGCTCGGCATGACCGGCACGCCGTCTTGGGAGATCGGCGACCGCGTCATCTCGGGCGCGCTGCCGCTCGACCGCATGAAACAGATGATCGCCGACGCCCGCGCCGCGCAGGGCTGATTGCGCGCTCCAGCCAACCGTCATGCTGAACTTGTTTCAGCATCCATGGCGCAACACCACCGCTGCGCACGACGCTGATGTCGGTCCATGGACCCTGAAACGAGTTCAGGGTGACGAAGGCATATTGCGACGGTGAGAGAGGCACCCTACTTCCAGCGCCAAGCAAAGGGGCCTGCCGCCATGAACGCGATCCTGTCCATTGCCGGTCTGGGCAAGACCTATGGGTCCGGCCTCGTCGCGCTCGATCATGTCGATCTCGACATCAACCGGGGCGAGATCTTCGCGCTGCTCGCGCCGAACGGCGCGGGCAAGACGACGCTGATCTCGATCGTCTGCGGCATCGTGACGCCGACCGCGGGCACGATCACCGTTGCCGGCCATGACGCGGTCCGCGACTATCGCGCGGCGCGATCGATGATCGGGCTGGTGCCGCAGGAAATGTCGACCGACGCGTTCGTCTCGGTGCTCGCGACGGTCAAGTTCAGCCGCCGGCTGTTCGGCAAGCCGGCGAACGACGCCTATATCGAGGAAGTGCTGCGCGACCTTTCGCTGTGGGACAAGCGCAAGAGCCAGATTCGCGAGCTTTCGGGGGGCATGAAGCGCCGCGTGCTGATCGCCAAGGCACTGGCGCACGAACCCGACATCCTGTTCCTCGACGAGCCCACCGCGGGCGTCGATGTCGAGCTACGCCGTGACATGTGGAAGCTCGTCCACAAGCTGCGCGCCAAGGGCACGACGATCATCCTCACCACCCATTATATCGAAGAGGCCGAGGAAATGGCCGATCGCGTCGGGGTGATTTCCAAGGGGCGGATCATCGTCGTCGATGAAAAGAACGCGCTGATGAAGAAGCTCGGCAAACGCCAGATGCTGATCTCGCTGCAGGAGCCGATGGCGGCCATTCCCGCCGAACTCGGCGATTGGTCGCTCGACATCGAGGATGAGGGCAGGAAGCTGCGGTACATCTTCGACGCACAGGCGGAACACACCGGCATCCCCTCGCTGCTGCGCAAGCTCGGCGAGCTCGGGATCGGTTTCAAGGACCTCGAAACCACCAAGAGCTCGCTTGAGGATATCTTCGTCGATCTTGTCCACGAACCGCAGGAGAAGGCGGCATGAGCGCGCCCCTCGCCAACTGGAACGGCATCTGGGCGATCTATCGCTTCGAAATGGCCCGCGCGCTGCGCACCCTGTGGCAATCGGTCGCCACCCCGGTGATCACCACCAGTCTCTATTTCGTGGTGTTCGGCGGCGCGATCGGCAGCCGCATGCAGCATGTCGGCGGCGTCAATTACGGCAGCTTCATCGTCCCCGGCCTCGTGATGCTGTCGCTGCTGACTCAGAGCATCTCCAATGCGTCGATCGGCATCTATTTCCCGAAGTTCATCGGCACGGTTTACGAATTGCTCTCGGCCCCCGTCTCGTCGATGGAGATGGTGATCGGCTTCGTCGGCGCCGCCGCCACCAAATCGGTCGTGCTCGGCCTCATCATCCTTGCGACCGCAACCTTGTTCGTGCCGCTGCAAGTCGCGCATCCGGTGGCGATGATCGCCTTCCTGCTGCTCACCGCGATCGCCTTCTCGATGTTCGGCTTCATCCTGGGTATCTGGGCCAAGGGCTTCGAGCAGTTGACGATCGTGCCCGCGCTGCTGGTGACCCCCCTCACCTTCCTCGGCGGCGCTTTCTATTCGATCGACATGCTGCCGCAGCCGTGGCGCACCGTCAGCCTGTTCAACCCGGTGCTCTATCTCGTCAGCGGCTTCCGCTGGAGCTTCTTCGACAAGGGCGATGTAAGCGTCGGCGTCAGCCTCGCCGCCATCGCGGCATTCCTGCTGCTGTGCCTCGGCGTGATCGCGTGGATCTTCAAGACCGGCTGGCGGCTGAAGAGCTGAGGCTTACCCCGGACCCACGACCATAACCGTCAACCCAGCGAAAGCTGGGGTCTCGTGCCTCAGGCGATCTGGTCGAAGAGATCATCCCAATCGGGATTGCTCGCCTCTATCAGCTCGATCTTCCACTGCCGTTTCCACGCTTTCAATGTCTTCTCGCGGGCGATAGCGGCGTCGATCGCGTCGTGTGGTTCGGCGAGGACCAGCGTCCTGATACCATAGCGACGGCAATAAACTGATCCCACATCGCGCCGGTGCTGATCGACTCGTTCGGCAAGATAGGCTGTCACGCCAACGTAAAGCATGCCCCGCGGCTTGCTCGCCATAATGTAGGTCCAGCCGCCTTGGGGCACGGGCGTCCTCCGATTCCATGAGACCCCAGCTTTCGCTGGGGTGACGAGTAAACTCGAACGTCACCCCAGCGGACGCTAGGGGCTCAAGCCTCTTCGTCGCGCCCTAATTCGGCATCACCGGCAGCGAAACCCGCGACGCCTCCTCTGGTCGCGAGCATACCGTCTGCGTCGCCTTCACATAGGCTTCGGGCGGGGCTTTCGCGATGTTGGGGACGAAGGTCTGCGGATTGCGGTCGATCATCGGGAACCAGCTCGATTGCACTTGCACCATGATGCGGTGGCCCTTTTTGAACACGTAATCGCGGTCGCGCAGCGGCACCGTCCACTGAGTCACCTTGCCCGGTGTCAGCGCGTGCGGCGTCTCGTTGCTTTGAAGGAAGCGCCCGCGGCGGATTTCCATCGCCACCGGCAGCTCATAGCCGTCCAGCGTCTTCGCATAGTCGCCCAGCGGCGTGTCGTCGGCGGGTTTGGGCTGATCATCCTGCGGATAAACATCGATCAGCTTGACGACCATGTCGCTGTCGGTGCCCGTCGTCGCGGCGAACAGCGTCGCCGCCACCTTGCCGACGATGCGCAGGTCATGCGTCAGCGGCGCGCTCTGATAACTCAGCACGTCGGGGCGGTGATCGACGAAGCGCTGGTCGCCGAATTCCCACAGCCGCCAATCGGGAATCGGATAGGTCGGCGAGATCGGGCGCGGGCGGAACGGCACCGGATCGGCCGGATCGCTGATGTAATCGCGGCATCCCTCGCCCGCCGCCGGCGCCTCGAACGACAGACTGCCATCCGCGCGCAGATAAAGGTTGGTGGCGGTCGCGCCCGCGGGCGGCCATTTCGCATAGGTCCGCCAGGTGTTCGATCCCGCCTCGAACATCTTCGCCGCGAAATCGGGGCGCGGCCCCTCGCCATGCAGCCAATAGCGGAAGAACGGGGCCTGGATGTCGTCCTGAAATTCGGTGCCCGTTTCCTGGCCGATCGGGATCGTCCCCATCATGTCGCCCTTCCCCGCCCAGCCGCCGTGGTTCCACGGCCCAGCGACGATCGCGTTGAGATGGTCGGGGTCGTTTTCCTCCTGCTTGTCATAGGTCTGCCAGGGCCCCCAGGGATCTTCCTGATCCCAGAAGCCAGCGACCATCAGCGTCGGCACCGTCGTTTTCTTCAGCGTGTCGGTCCAGCGCTGGCTCTGCCAATAGCTGTCGTAATTGGGATGATCGATCATCGCGGTGAACATCGGGATCGATCCCTTGAAATAATCCCGATCGATGTTCGCCGCATTCCCTTCGCGCAGGAACCAGTTGTAGGTGTCGACATCGTCATATTGGAAGGTCGCGTCGTCATCCTTCGCGTGCTGGAGCATGTACAGCCAATCGGTCGCATAGCTCAGCCGCATCGCACCGTAGCGGTGGAGGTCGTCGTTCATCCAGTAATCGACCCAATCGGCCTGCGGGCTGACCGCCTTCAGCGCCGGATGCGGATGCGCGAGGCTGACGGCGGCGGCAAAACCGGGATAGCTGATCCCCCACATGCCGACCTTGCCGTTGTTGTGCGGCACATGCTTCACCAGCCAGTCGATCGTATCATAGGCGTCGGTCGCCTCATCGACGCCGGCCGGGTTGTTCTTGCCCACCGCCGTCGAGAAGGTGAACGTCCCGTCCGACTTGAAGCGCCCGCGCATCGATTGGAAGACGAAGACGTAACCGTCCCTCAGCAACGGGCCGAAACGCGCTGCGGCGGATGCCGGCGGCGCCTTGGAGGGCACGCCATAAGGCGTGCGCTGCAGGAGGATCGGAAGCTTGTCGGTGCGGCCTTTGGGCGTGAGGATCACGGTCTGCAGCTTCGCCCCGTCTCGCATCGGGATCATCACCTCCTGGAAGGTGAAGGGCGACCCCGCCGCCGTCTCGGCAGCGGGGTCCTGCGGCAC